>LUZH01000293.1 GCA_001602885.1 Bacteroidales bacterium Bact_16
GCCCAGGTGGGCGGCACCATCGCCCTGCAGCACGCCGGCGAATTCGACGTGATCCACGCCCACGACTGGCTGACCTACCTGGCCGGCATCGCCGCCAAGGAGCTGTCCGGCAAGCCGCTGGTCGTGCACGTCCACGCCACGTCCTTCGACCGCGGCACCGACGACATGGTCGATTCCCGCGTCTACGCCATCGAGAAACGCGGCATGGAAGCCGCGGACCGCGTGGTGACGGTCAGCGACCTCACCCGCAACATCGTGATCAACAAATACGGCATCGACCCCGCCAAGGTCGTGACCGTCCACAACGCCGTGGATTTCAGCGGCCGGGAGAACCTCATGGTCGAGCGCGGCGTCAAGGACAAGGTCGTCACCTTCCTGGGCCGCATCACCTTCCAGAAGGGCCCCGAATACTTCATCGAGGCGGCGGCCAAGGTCCTCAAGCGGACGAAGAACGTCCGCTTCGTGATGGCCGGCAGCGGCGACATGATGCACCGCGCCATCCGCCAGGTGGCCCGGCTCGGCATCTCCGACCGCTTCCATTTCACGGGTTTCCTGCGCGGGCAGGAAGTGCAGAAGATGTTCGCCCTGTCGGACGTCTACATCATGCCTTCCGTGTCCGAGCCTTTCGGCATCTCCCCGCTCGAGGCGATGCGCTCCAACGTCCCGTCCATCATCTCCCGTCAGTCCGGTGCGGCCGAGGTGCTCAAGTATGCCCTCAAGGTCGATTTCTGGGACGTGGACGCGATGGCCGACGACATCTACGCCCTGCTGCAGTATCCGGCGCTGTCGGATTTCGCCAACCGGCAGGGATTCGACGAAGTCAACGCGCTCAAGTGGAACAACGCCACCGCGAAGCTCAAGAAAGTTTATGAATCTGTAGTCAACAAATAGTATGAAGAAGTCCATCTGCCTGTATTTCCAGGTCCACCAGCCGACCCGCCTGCGCCTTTACAGATTTTTCGATATCGGCAAAGACTCCCACTATTATGATGATTTCGCCAACCGCACGATCCTCAAGCGCGTCGCGCAGAAGTGCTATCTGCCGATGAACGAGCTGCTGCTCGAGGCGGTCACCAAGGGCAAGGGCAAATTCAAGCTGGCCTTCTCCATCTCCGGTTCGGTCCTGGAGCAGTTCGACCGCTACGCTCCCGAAGTCATCGAGAGCTTCCGCAAGCTGGCCGAGACCGGCTGCGTGGAGTTCCTCTGCGAGACATACAACCACTCCCTGGCCTCTCTGGTTTCCAAGCCGGAGTTCGCCCATCAGGTGCAGAAGCACAAGGCGGCCGTGGAGCAGTATTTCGGGCTCACGCCCACGACCTTCCGCAACACCGAGCTGGTCTATTCCGACAGCATCGGCGCGATGGTCCACGAACTCGGTTTCGACACGATGCTGACCGAGGGCGCCCGCCACATCATGGGCTGGAAGAGCCCGAACTATCTTTACAACAACGACTTCGATCCCGAGCTGAAGGTCCTGCTGCGCAACTACTCGCTCAGCGACGACATCGCCTTCCGCTTCTCCGACCGGGGCTGGGACGAATGGCCGCTGACCGCGGAGAAATTCGTGGGCTGGCTCAAGGCCGCCGAGGGTGACATCGTCAACCTCTTCATGGACTACGAGACCTTCGGCGAACACCAGGGAGCCGAATGCGGCATCTTCGAGTTCATGCGCGCCCTGCCCGGCGCCGTGGCCCGCGAGAAGGACCTCGAATTCGTGACGCCCGCCGAGGCCGCCGGCAAGCTCAAGTCCGTCGGCGAGATCTCCGTGCCCCAGGCCATTTCCTGGGCCGACGAGGAGCGCGACACCTCCGCCTGGCTGGGCAACGAGCTCCAGCAGGACGCTTTCCAGAAGCTCTACGGCCTCCAGGAGAAGCTTTCCCTGCTCGACGACGCCACCCTGTGGAACGACTACGGACGCCTCCAGGAGAGCGACCACCTGTACTACATGTGCACGAAGTTCTTCTCCGACGGAGAGGTCCACAAACGCTTTAACCCGTATGATACGCCTTACGAGGCATTTATCAATTATATGAATGTGCTTAGCGACTTTATTATCAGAGTCAACAACGCTATAGCAGAAAAACAGTAGTGTATGATCAACAATATTGAAAACGCCGCGCCCGTGTGGAAAAGTGTGATGGTGACGCGGCATCTCCCGGAGGAACTTTCGGGTCTGGAGACCCTGTGCAAGAACCTCTGGTGGTGCTGGAACGACAATGCCAAGGATCTGTTCCGCGCCGTGGATTATGAACTGTGGCACAAATCCGGCCACAACCCGATGGTTATTCTCGATAAGGTCAGCCTCAAGCGCTACAAGGAGCTCGCCAAGGACAAGGAGTTCCTCGCCCAGCTCGACGAGGTGATGGCCGACTTCAACAGCTATATGGCCGCCAAGGCCGAGCGCACCGAGCCTTCGGTCGGGTATTTCTGTATGGAATATGGCCTGGACACCTCCCTGATGGTGTATTCCGGCGGCCTGGGCATCCTGGCCGGCGACTACCTCAAGGAGACCAGCGACATGAACATCAACCTGGTGGCGGTCGGCCTGCTCTACCGTTACGGCTACTTCACCCAGCGGCTCACCCCGCAGGGCAACCAGGTGGCTGAATACAAGCCGCAGGACTTCCTCAAGATTCCGGCGGAGCCCGTCCTGGAAGAGAACGGCACCTGGAAGATCATCCAGATGCGCATGCCGGGCCGCACGCTGAGCGCCCGCATCTGGAAGGTGGCCGTCGGCCGCACCGACCTCTATCTGCTGGACACCGACTTCGAGGCCAACAGCCCCGAGGACCGTCAGATTACGCACCAGCTCTATGGTGGCGACTGGGAGAACCGCCTCAAGCAGGAGCTCCTGCTGGGCATCGGCGGCGTGCGCGCCCTGCGCGCGCTGGGCCTCCGTCCCACCATCTACCACTACAACGAAGGCCACGCCGCCTTCGCCGGCCTGGAGCGTCTGCGCGAGTGCATCCAGGACGAGCACATGTCCTTCGCCGAAGGCATGGAGCTCGTGCGCGCTTCCGGCCTCTACACGACCCACACGCCGGTCCCGGCCGGCCACGACGCCTTCACCGAGGAGATGCTGGGCAACTACATCGGCCACTATCCCGCCCGGATGGGCGTGGACTGGCGCACGATGATGAGCCTAGGCAAGATCGACGCCGACAACCACGACGAGAAGTTCTCGATGAGCCACCTGGCCGCCAACCTCTCGCAGAACGTCAACGGCGTGTCGATGCTCCACGGCAAGGTCAGCCAGGACATCTTCGCCGACATGTATCCGGGCTATCTGCCCGAAGAGCTTTATATCAGCTACGTCACCAACGGCGTCCACTACCCGACCTGGGCTTCCAAGTACTGGAAGGAGCTGCACGCCAAGGTGTTCGGTCCCGAGTTCAAGACGCACCACTACGACAGGAAGTGCTTCGAGGGCATCTATTCCGTCTCCGACGCGGAGATCTGGAATGTCCGCAAGACCCTCAAGAAGGAGCTGGTCCGCGCCATCCGCGAGCGGCTGTCCGACCCGGTGGTGAGCGCGCACTACACGCCGCGCCAGGTCGTCACGATCAAGGAGCGCCTGCGCGAGGACGTCCTCACGATCGGCTTCGCCCGCCGCTTTGCGACCTACAAGCGCGCGACGCTGCTCTTCAGCGACCTCGACCGGCTCGACGCGATCGTCAACGACCCCAAGCGTCCGGTGCAGTTCATCTTCGCCGGCAAGGCGCATCCCGCCGACGGCATGGGCCAGGACCTGATCAAGCAGATCGTCGAAATCTCCAAGCAGGACCGCTTCCTGGGCCGCATCATCTTCGTGCCGGGCTATGACATCACGCTCGCCAAGCGCCTCGTGCAGGGCGTGGACGTGTGGCTCAACAACCCGACGCGTCCGCTGGAGGCCTCCGGCACTTCCGGCGAGAAGGCCGCGATGAACGGCGTGATGCACTTCTCCGTGCTCGACGGCTGGTGGGTCGAGGGCTACAAGGAGGGCTGCGGCTGGGCGCTCCCGCTGGAGAGCACCTACGACGACGTCAACTACCAGAACGACCTCGACGCCGCCACGATCTATACGACCATCGAGAACGAGATCGCGACGACCTACTACGACATCGACGAGCGGCAGAAGCTTTCGCCGGTGTGGGTGGGCTATATCAAGAATACGATTGCGCAGGTGGCCTGCGACTTCACGACCAACCGGATGCTCGCGGACTACTGCCGCCAGTACTATGAGCCGCAGTACAAGCGCACGCTCGAGCTGTCCGCCGACGGCGGACGCATGGCGCGCGAGATCGCGGCTTGGAAGCAGATGGTGCTCGCGGAGTGGAACAACATCCGCATCGTGTCCTGCTCGCAGCCGGATGCGTCTTATGTGCTCTCGCAGAACAACATGCTCAAGAGCGAGGTGGTCCTCGACCTGGGCCGTCTCAAGCCGGAGGATGTCGGCGTGGAGATTCTCTTCACCACGCAGGACGCCAAGGGCGAGATGCATATCCAGGAGGTGGAGGAGCTGAAGATGGTCCGCTACGAGAATGGCGTCGCCACGTATGTGACGGAGGTGCTCCCGGAGCACACCGGTATGTATCAGGTGGCCAAGCGTATCTTCCCGAAGAACCCGCTGCTGCCGCACCGTCAGGATTTCCCGCTCGTTAAATGGCTGTAGTCGCTACCGGCTTTTTCGACGGCGTCCATCTGGGACACCGCCAGGTGATTCAGGCACTCGTCTCCTGCGCCCGTGAAAGGGGCGAGGAGGCGATTGCCGTTACTTTCGCGCAGCATCCGCGCACCGTCCTGGGACAGGACGCGCACGCGCTCCGGCTGCTGAATTCTCCGGAGGAGAAGGAAGCGCTGCTGCGCGCGCTCGGGGTGGACCGGGTGGAGACGCTTCCGTTCGACAAGGAGTTTGCCCGGCTCGGCGCCTGCGAGTACATCCGCGACGTGCTGGTGGCCCGCTTCGGCGCCACGGCGCTCGTCCTCGGCTACGACAACCGCCTGGGCTCGGACTGCCTGACCCCCGACCGCATCAAGCCCCTGGCCGAATTCTTCGGCCTGGAAGTAAGGATCGTCGAGGCCGCGGCCGCCAGTGATGTGGTCGTGAGTTCGACGAAGATCCGGGAGGCGCTGGAGGGCGGCGACGTCGAGACGGCGCGGGCGATGCTGGGCTACTGGTACGGGCTGCGGGGCGTGGTCGTGGGCGGCAAGCACCTGGGACGCGAGATCGGGTATCCGACGGCGAACCTGCAGCTCTGCGACCCGATGAAGCTGGTCCCGCGGCGGGGCGTCTATCTGAGCGAGATCGAAGTGCTCGGCGAGCGGCATTGGGGCATGACCAACGTGGACGACGTGCTGGAGACGTACATCTTCGATTTCAAGGGGGATGTCTATGGCACCGAACTCGTCGTGCGCTTCCGCCATTATCTGCGCGAGATGCGGGCGCTCGACACCCTGGAGGCGCTCCACACGCAGCTCGCCGCCGACGAGCGCGCCTGCCGCGCGCTGATCGCCAGGTCGGTCTGACCTGTCGGAATTGTCGGTTTTTATTCTTATCTTCGTCATCGCTTGTCTTAACCAATCAAGAGGATGAATCGTCCCCGTATGACGAAAACTTGCTCCCTGATGGCTGTGGCGCTTGGTGCGCTGCTGCTTTTTTCTTGCTCCAAAGAACCTGCGGCCCCTTCCGGCCATCCCATCGAGTTTTCGTTGGACGGGACGTCCACCAAGGGCCAGGCGGCGATCACGACCCTGGCGGCGCTCGCCGCGCAGGATTTCAGCGTGAGCGCCTGGTACGCGCCGAAAGGGGAGTCGTTCCACGACGAGGCCGGCGCGCATGCCGTCGCCTATATCAGCAACCACCGTTTCGGCTACATCAAGGCCAGCGGCGAGGACAACAGCTACGCCAACCACCCCTGGCAGGGCGTGAACCGCAGCGGCAACAATCTGTCCGCCCGCCCTGTCTACTGGCCGCTCGACGGCACCTTGAGCTTCTTCTGCTATGCGCCCTGCCGGGCGGACGCGGCGGCTGCGACGCCGCCCGTCCCGGACGAGCGCGACATCGTGCTGGAGGCGCCGGTGACGGATGCCGGGATTATTTCCCGCCTGCCGGACTATCTGCCCGGCTCGCCGCTGATCCGCGTCTCGCCGAAACTCAATGCGCCCGACCAGGTCGATTTCCTGGCCGCGCCGCCCCTGCTCGACAAACGCCGCTCCGACGGCGCGTTCCCGCTGGACTTCAGCGCACACCGGATGACGCGCGTCGAGTTCATGTTCAACGAGACGGGCTTCGTCTACCCTACGGGCACCGTCCCGGAAGGGGAGGAAGTGGCCGTCCGCGTGACAAGCATCTCGCTCAAGAACGTCATCGGCACGAAATATCTGTATTTCACGGAGACGCAGCCCTACCAGACCGGATGCGCCTGGAGCGGGGAAGTCTCTCCGGCGGATCCCGCGACGGCGGCCGCCGGTTTCCCGCGCGCCACCTATCAGATCACGGGCGCGGCCAAGGAACTGCGGACCATCGCCCAGTACAATGCGCGCTATGTGAACGTACCGGAGTGCAACGCCGCCAACGACAACCATCTCGCACTCCAGACGAACCAGGACCTGCTTTTCCTGCTTCCGCAGAAGCTCCCGGACGACGCCGAACTGGAGGTCGTCTACGCGCTCGTCGAGCAGCACGGACTTCCCGTCGTCTCGGAGATCGTGACCTGCAGCCTGCCGCTGAGCTCGCTCGACACCTGGCCGGAAGGGAAGGTGGTCCGCTACAAGATCACGCTGAACGTCCCGGCCCGCGGCGTCTCGGACGTCGTGGCGCAGGCCTACGACTGGGATGATTCCGGCAACGACCACAACGAAGAACTGATGCCCCATGACTAAGCATAGCCTGTCTCTCCTCCTTTGCCCGTTCCTGGCGCTGGCGGCCTGCACCAAGCCGGCCGGCGAGACGCGCCTGGAATCGGCCGTGGAGATCACCACGGCCGTGGTCGGCGCGCCGGCGACGAAGGGCCCCCTGGTGGGCTACACCGAATCCTACGGCATCTTCGCCTGCCTGCACGAGGACGTGCCCACGGCCTTCGAGCCCTTCAAACCCAGCACCTACAACGTGTATGCGCGGGGCGGGTCCTTCAACTATGTGGCCGACCCCGCCGACGGCACGCTGGAAGGCAGCGCCTCCGGCAAGTTCGTGCTGACCTCGCGGGGCGACGTGAACGAGTCGGCCGACCTGTATGCCTACGCTCCCTGGAAGCAGGAAGCTTATTTGAACGGGCCGACGCGGGTCCCTTTCACCGCAGGCGCGGACGTGATGTACGCCGTGCAGAACCTGTCCGGCTATGTCCCCGGCCCGGCGCCCGACAAGAAGAATACGGACCTGAATCCCGCGCTGGACACCCCGCCGCTGAAGGCGACCTTCTATTTCAAGCACGCGATGGCGCGGCTGGTCTTCAAGTTCACGCTGAAGAACGAGCCGACCCTGTATGACCTCACGCGCATCACGGTCCGGGACAACAATCCTGCGGGCGGCACGGCGAAGCTCTATGCCTCCGGCACGTTCAACGCCGTGACGGGCACGTTCAATCCGGACCTCGTGGAGACGGCGGAAAACGAGAGGGTGGTGACGGAGCATTACAGCGAGATCGTCTCGGAGACGACGCCGATGACGGTCTCGATGCTGATCGTCCCGACGCCCGTGTCGGTGGACGACGAGCTGAGCTTCATCTTCGAACTGGCGGGCGGCGAGACCTTCCTGCCCTTCGTCCTGAAGAAGGAGCACGTGCGCCACAGCGACGACACCTACGGCTTCCAGGCCGGCTATACCTATACGTTCAATTTTACCGTGGACAATTACGTGTATTTCAACGGGTTCACCATCGACGAAACCTGGTCGCCCGCCGACACGGACCTGTTGCCGGAAGACATCTGATGCCTATGCGGACGGGATTTGCCAAATACTTGCTCGCGCCGGCAGCCGTGCTCCTGCTGGCCGGCTGCGTGCGCACGCCGCAGCCGGACGTGCAGCCGGAAGGCGCCCTGCGGGTCCGGATGGACACCAAGGCCCTGTCCGGCGGTGAGCGGACCTTCCGCGTCGCCCTGTTCACGGGCGAGCGGAACTACACCGGGCGCGAGGGCGCCTATTGCTCTTCGACCTATACCTATTCCGCCGGCGGTTACACCTGGCTGCAGCCCTGCCGGGTCAATGACGCGGGCGAGCCGCTGGATGCCGGCGGCAGCGTGGTCTCCGACCTCGCGCTCGCCGACCACGGCAGCGCCTACGGCCTGCGCTGGAACACCGGCGCGATGATGGAGGACCCCGCGCGGCCGGTCGAACTGGTGGCGCTGTCCCCGGCCCTGGCCGTGCATACTTCGGGCGCCAGCGACCAGTACGCCTACGTGGACTGGCACGTCGGCACGGAGCGCGTCGCGGACGCGATGTATGTCAGCGAATCCGTGCCCGGCAGTTTCTCCGGCTCCTGGATCGACCGGGAATATGTCTACGACTCCGACGCCTCGCTGTCGGGCAGCATGAAGGACCCGCGCGCAGCCGTCCGGGTCAAGATCGTGTGCGGCCGCCTGGACGAGGGCGACGTGCGCAGCGTCTCCGTCGCCAACCGGCTGACCGGCGCGCGCTTCTATCTGGAGGGCAAGGACGACATCCCGTGCGGCTTCTATCTGGACGACGAATCCACCTATACCACGGATTCCAGGACGCTTTATACCTGCCCTGCGGGCAGCCCGATGCATATTACCACCGACCCTGCGACGGAGTGGACCTCGGAGGAGGTCCTGTTCCCGGCGATGGCCTACAGCACCCTGCCGGACACCCGGCGCCCGGTGGTCACCGTGGTGTTGGGCGCAGCTTCCCTGGAGCAGCCCTTCACGGCCCGCGTGGCCCTGAACCAGGACCTGGAGCCGATGAAGGAATATACTTACACGCTGCAGATTTCCAAGACCTATGTCTATGTCTATTTCGCGCCGACCCTGTCCTGGGACGCCGGCGGCAACATCCAGTCCGTCGACGACGCGGAGCCCGTCTGCCTGGGCGCCGTGGAACTCACGGGCGGCTGGGACGACGGCGGCGGCGGAAGCGCACAGGGCTGGGAATAAAAGAGAGCGGAGATGAGAAAACAGCTGCTATATGTTTTGTCCATCCTGGCGCTGGCCGCCTGCAGCCCGTCGGAGCTGACTCCGGCCGGGCCGCAGGACCGCGCGCTCGTCGGCGTGGACCTCTCCCTGGACATCGCGCCCGTCGAGGCCGGGATGCCCGCCACCAAGACCGACTGGGAGCCGGACGACCCGGCCTACGACGCGGCGCAGGCCGTCAAGTCCGTCGCCATCCTGCAGTTTGAGTGGGAGGACGGCACGGCCGCCAATGCCCGCCTGATCTATCAGTATTTCACCGCCGACTGGGCGTCCGCCAAACCGGTGCTGGCCGCGTCGGCCCGCAAGAACACCCTCGTGGTCGTCGCCAATATCCAGGGCAAGCTGCCCGTCGTGGACGGGACGACCTACGGCGATTTCCTGGAGCGGATGAACTACAACCTGCTGGACGCCATCGACGGCCCGGGCAGCAACGGCCTCTGGTATCTGGCGCCGGACGGCGACCGCTACCTGCGGATGAGCGGCGCCAAGGAGCTGGAGCCGCCG
>LUZH01000294.1 GCA_001602885.1 Bacteroidales bacterium Bact_16
CGCGGGCGCCGAACCAGGCGTCCACCTCGGGGATTTCCTTCGGCAGTTCGTCGATGTAGCGCTGCGACAGGCAGCCGAACACCACCACTTCCCCGGCTCTCCCCTGCTTCTTCTCCTGCACGGCGGCCAGGATGGCCTCGACGGACTCTTCCTTGGCGTCGCCGATGAAGCCGCAGGTGTTGACCATCAGGATGTCGACCGGCTCGTCGTCCTCCACAATGGCGAAAGCATCTGCCGGCAGTTGGGCCAGCAGATGCTCCGTGTCCACGGTGTTCTTCGAACAGCCGAGGGTGACGACCCTAAGCTTCCTTCTCGGCGTCATTCTGCTCCTCCTCCTTTACGAAGTCCAGGGAGGCGTACTTGACGATCTGGCTGTACCAGTCGATCACCTTGCGCATGTGGGACACATAGAAGCGGTCGGCGTCGTAGTTGGGAATCGCCTTGGAGAAGAGGGCCACGAGCTCCTTCTCGGAAGCCTTGGCGGAGGGAGCCTCGGCGTCGCCGAGCGCGTCCTTGATGGCCAGGAAGACCTGGTCCAGCTTCAGCTCGCCCTCGCTGGTGTAGATGGCGATGTCGGCCAGGCTGGAGATGCGGCTGGAGGCGGTGAAGACCTTGCGCTGCTTGGTCTCAAGGCTCTCGGCGATGGCGCCGTTGCGGGACTGGGCGACGTATTGGAAAAGGCCGTGCTGGCCGGAGACGGACAGGATCCGTGCTAAATCAGTTTGCATATCAGTTGTCGGATTAAAAGTTGTAATTCTTGGGGGGTGCCGGCGTTGTCCACCACGAAGTCGATCCGGGCCGGGTCGAAGGCCTGCAGCGCGTCGCGCTCCGCGGCCTTGGGGTTGCGCCGGACGCGCACGTCGTAGGGCGCGTCCACCAGCACGACGTTGTCGTAGAGCCCGTCGAACTGGGGTTTGGTGAGCGCGATGGCGGACTCCACGAACAGGAGCGGAGCCGTCTGCGCGGCCTTCCAGGCCTTCAGGTCCTCCACCACGTAGGGGTAGACCATCTCCTCCAGGGTCCGGAGCTTGTCCGGGTCGGAAAAGACCTCGCCGATCCGCGGCCAGGGCAGCGAGAGGCGCTCCTCGATGCTGCACTTGAGGCCCGGGACCATCGAATAGAGCAGCTTGGTGCGGGCGTCGCACTCATAGACCGGGAAGTCCAGCGACGCCAGATAGCGGCACGCTTCGCTCTTTCCGCTCCCGATGGGGCCTGTGACGAGGACGGTACGCATGGCTATTCGGCGGTTTTGACCATGCAGTCGAAGACTTCCGGCGTGAGCGTGTAGTCGATCACGTCGGACGGGAGGCCTTCGCAATGCGCCATGCAGCGGCCGCTGCGCGAGTTCGCGAATTCGCGGTAGTCGACGTAGAAGTGCGTGTGCACGGACGGGTCCGAGGCCGTCGGGAAGGCGCAGCGGAACACGGCCGTGGCCGTGGACGGCAAGACCGCCAGGTCCACGCGGGCGGGAACGTTGCGCGTCTCGACCTTGACTTCCGCGCGGATCTCGACGTAGCGCGAGACTTCCATCGAATAGACGCACTCTTCGTGCGAAAGGCGCACGCCCATGGGCGTCTCGAGCCGGATCTTGCCGTGCACGCTGCCGCGCACGTCATAGAGCTCCAGCGGCTTGGTGGCGACGGCCTCGACGTTCTCGAGCCGCGCGGGCTCGCCGTAGACGAGCACCGTGTCGGGCTGCAGCGACATCGGGCGGGTGGCCATATACTGCGGCAGGAAATGCACAGAAAGCACCGGGCGCACCGGTACTTTCTTGTACGTCTCCTCCGCGAAGACGAATTCGAGGTCGTCGGAGATGAAGCCCTCCACCGTGACGCCGTCGCCGAAAAGCTGGGAGGCATAGCGGAAGAGCGCCGAATTGGAGAGGGAGAACCGGTCTCCGCCGACGTGACGGAAGTCGGTCGCGGCGATGGTCACCTGCTCGGCACGCCTGCGGGCACGGCCCATCAGGATGTGCCGGAAGCCGGTCGCGGACACCTGCGCGGAAGCGGTCGCTTCCGTCTTGGAGACCGCCGCCCTGCCTTCGATGTTGCTCTTGGCCACGACGGGCACGCTCACGATCGCCACATAGCTTTGCGACAGATTGAGCACGAGCCAGATGCTGGCTGAGAACAGCACGCAGAGCAGGAACCGGACCCAGTTCTTCACGGATTCCCCTTATTTCTTCTCGTCCTGGGAAGCCTGCTGCGCGGCCGTCATGTCCTTGTTGATGGAGGACTTGTCGACGCGGATCTTGACGTCGCCGTCCACCTTGACGAGCACGGTGTTGCCGTCGATCTCGGCCACGGTGCCGTAGATGCCGCCGGCGGTGATCACCTTGTCACCCTTCTTGAGGGAGTTGCGCATCTCTTCGAGCTGCTTCTGCTGCTTGCGCTGCGGGCGGATCATGAAGAGGTACATCACCAGGAACATCGCGGCGAGCATCAGGATCATGCTCAGACCGCCGCCGGCGGGCTGCTGAGCGGCAGCGCCGGCCTGTAAAATCATATTCATCATATTCTATTCGTGTTGGTTGATCAGTTTGTCGAGCAGGCCGTTGACGAAGCCGCTGCTCTCCGGAGTACTATAATACTTGGAAATCTCAACGTATTCGTTGATGATGATGCGGGGAGACACGGCGGGCGCCATCTGGGCCTCCGCCATGCCGCAGGCGATCAGGCTGAGGTCGGTGGTGCAGAGACGGTCGCGGGTCCAGCCGGGCGTGAGCTCGGCGACCTTGGCGCAGAAGGCGTCGTAGTTGGCGTAGGCCGTGCGCAGGAGGTTGACCACGAAACGCTTGTCGCTCTCGAGGGATTCGTTGCCGGGCAGCTCGCTCTGGAAGAGCGGCGGGAGCTTCCAGGTCTCGCCCTGGCCCAGGGCGCGCATCGTGCGGATGCACCAGCCGAGGGTGTAGCCGAGATCGTCGTTCCAGTGGATGGACAGGTCCTCCAGGATGTCGGCCAGCTCGGGGCTGTCTTCGAGCTCGCGCTCGTAGATCTTGCACCACAGGCGGGCGTCCTCCTCCAGCGAGCTCTCGCCGCTGTTGAGGTATTCCTGGAAATATTTACGGCTGCGGATCCGCTCGTAGAGGCGGCGCAGCAACACGTCGTATTGGTCCCACGAAAGCTTCTTCTTGCCCGTCAGTTTGGTAAAATCGGGATCCTGCGCCAGGAGCGCGGGGATGCGGTTTTCGACGAATTTGAGGTTGGGGTGGAGCTCCTCCTCGGTGGGGTTGAACTTGGCGCGGGCCGCTTCGATGCGGGCCCGGGCCTCCTCCGTGAGGGGTCCCGCCAGGGCAAGCAGAAACAGATACAGGTCCCGGGTGGACTCGCACGAAACATCCAGGAGGGATTCTGCTTCCTTGAGAGTCATACCGTGGTTTTCCGCGTAGCAGTAGATGACCTTGAAGGCCTTGATACGGAGAATTCTTCGGTTGAGCATACTTTCAAACAAATTTATCTGCAAAGATAGTAAGTAATCGATAAAAAATCCTATTTTTGTATAAGATATACTCTAAAAAATCGCTACAATGTACAGAGACGATTACGATTCTCGTTATGAAAGCCGCGACGCCGAAGACGTGTTCTCCAAGCCCGTCCGCGCCGGCAAGCGGACCTATTTCTTCGACGTGAAAGCCACGAAGGGACGCAAAGACTTCTACCTGACCATCACCGAGAGCAAGCGCCGCACCAATCCCGACGGCAGCTTCAACTACGACAAGCATAAGATTTTCCTCTACAAGGAGGATTTCGAGAAGTTTGCAGAGGGGCTGGACGAAGTAATCGCCTACATCCGCGACACCTGTTTCCACGGCGAGATCCCCCAGCGGACCGCCGAGGGCTTCGGTGAGGCAGACTACGAATAAAATTCCTCGACCGCTCTAGAGAGCTGCGTCGAGGAATTCTATAAATCCTTGTACATCGAGATTGTAGGGACGGGGGCCGGCGAGGCGGTTGCCGTCGCTATCCAGTAGGAAATAGTTCGGTTGCGCGTTCACGCCGAAGTCGTGGAGCGCAACGTACGAATTGACGCGTCCCACGTCCTTGAGCGGCTTGCCCCGGTCGTTCATCACCCATTTCTCTTCCGGCAGTTTCGTCTTGTCGTCCACGTGCAGCGCGGCGATGACGAAGTCCTCGCGCAGGCGGCGCAGCACCTCGGGATCCGACCACACGCGCGCCTCCATCTCCCGGCAGTTCACGCAGCCATAGCCCGTAAAATCCAGGAACACCGGCTTGCCGACGGCCTTGGACGCGGCCAGCGCGTCCGGCAGGTTGTCGTAGGCCCGCAGCCCGTGCGCGATGGTGATGTTGCCCGGCTGGGCTTCCCCAGCCGCATCGGCAGCTCCCGGCAGACTGACCGTACCCTCCCCTGCCATGCTGACCGTACGCGAAGCATCCAACACGAAGTCCTGCGTCTCCATCGGCGGCAGGTAGCCCGACAGGGCCTTGAGGGGCGCGCCCCACATGCCCGGGATCAGGTAGACCACGAAGGAGAACACGGCGATGGCGAGCGCCAGGCGCGGCACGCCGATATATTCGAGCGGAGAATCGTTCTTGAAGCGGATCTTGCCGATCAGATACAGGCCCAGGAGCGTGAAGACGGCGATCCAGATGGCCAGATAGACCTCGCGGTCCAGCAGGTGCCAGTGGTAGGTCTGGTCGGCCGTGCTGAGGAACTTGAGGCCGAGGGCGATCTCGATGAAGCCCAGCACCACCTTGACGGAGTTGAGCCAGCCGCCGCTCTTGGGGAGCTTCTTCAGCAAGGAAGGGAAAAGCGCCAGGACGGTGAACGGAAGGGCGAATGCGACGCTGAAAGCGAGCATCGTGACCATCGGCGCCCAGAACTCGCCCTGCGTGCTCTTGATGAGCACCGTGCCCACGATCGGACCGGTGCAGCTGAAGCTGACGAGCACGAGCGTGAGGGCGAGGAAGAAGATGCCGCCGAGGCCCTTGCGGTCGCTGTTCTTGTCGGCGCTGTTGGTCCACTTGCTCGGGAGCGTGATCTCGAACGCGCCGAAGAAGCTCGCGGCGAAGGCCATGAACACCAGGAAGAACAGGATGTTGGGCAGCCAGTGCGTGGACAGCCAGTTGAAGATGTCGGCCGTGACGCCGCTGCCGCCCACGATCCACGTGATGCCGATGATCAGGCAGATCGGGACCGTGTAGAGCAGGACGATGAACAGGCCGTACAGGGCGGCCTTGAGGCGGCCCTGGCGGGCGTTGTCGCTGCCCTTCATGAAGAAGGAGACGGTCATCGGGACCATCGGGAACACGCAAGGCGTCAGGAGCATCGCAAATCCCCACAGGATCGCCTCCAGAATCAGCGCCCAGAGGCTGTTATTTCCTTCCGGAGAGGCAGCAGTCCGGGTCTGCGGATTGTAGCCACCCTCGGCTTCATAAGAGGGAGGGGCCCACTGCGTCGCAGTGGGAGGGGTCTCACGAAGTGAGACATCCGCAGACCCGGAGCTGCTGCTCTCCGAAGAAAGCTCGAGAAACTCCTCAAAGTCCCAGTCGACAGGCATGTAGCAGGCGTCGCCGCGGCAGGGCATGTACGTGACGGTGCCGGAGACGTGGTCGATCCCCTCCTCCAGCTCGCCCGTCAGGACGATCTTGTTGCCGTCCGCGTCCTGCCGGACCTCGGACTTCCAGTTGACTTGCGGTACGGCCTGCAGCAGCAGGACAAGCGACAGAAGAAAATGCGTCATCTTGAATGATTACTTGGCAATGGCGACAGAACGCGTCTCGCGGATCACGGTGATCTTCACCTGGCCCGGATACGTCATCTCGTCCTGGATGCGCTGCGCGATGTCCGTGGACAGGCGTGCAGCCTGGTCGTCGGACACCTCCTCGGCGCCCACGATCACGCGGAGCTCGCGGCCGGCCTGGATGGCGTAGGACTTCGTCACGCCCGGATAAGACGCGGCCAGGTCCTCCATGCCCTTGAGGCGCTTGATGTAGGACTCGATCACCTCGCGGCGGGCACCCGGACGGGCACCGGAGATGGCGTCGCCCACGAGCACCAGCGGAGCGTAGATGGAGGTCATCTCCATCTCCTCGTGGTGCGCGCCCACGGCGTTGCAGATCTCGGGACGCTCCTTGTACTGCTCGGCGAGCTTGGCGCCCAGGATGGCGTGCGGCAGCTCCGGATCCACGTCGCTGACCTTGCCGATATCGTGCAGCAGGCCGGCGCGGCGGGCGATCTTGGGGTTGAGCCCCAGCTCGGAAGCCATGATGGCGCAGATGTTCGCCACCTCGCGGGAGTGCTGCAGGAGGTTCTGTCCGTAGGAAGAACGATACTTCATGCGGCCGATGAGCTTGACAAGCTCGATGTTGAGGCCGTGGATGCCCATGTCGATGCAGGTGCGCTTGCCCGTCTCGAGGATCTCGTCCTCGAGCTGCTTGCTCACCTTGGCCACCACTTCCTCGATGCGGGCCGGGTGGATGCGGCCGTCGATCACCAGCTGGTGCAGCGACAGACGGGCCACCTCGCGGCGCACCGGGTCGAAGGCGGAAAGGAGGATGGCGTCGGGCGTGTCGTCCACGACGATCTCCACGCCCGTCGCGGCCTCGAGGGCGCGGATGTTGCGGCCCTCACGGCCGATGATGCGGCCCTTGACCTCGTCGTTGTCGAT
>LUZH01000295.1 GCA_001602885.1 Bacteroidales bacterium Bact_16
CGCCCATTCGCGCCGGCAGGCCGTGGCCAACGCCATCAAGATCGACTCCCTGGAGAATGCCGTGTCCCGTTGGAACCTCTATGCCGAGAGCCTCAGCCGCGTGCTCACGGGCGAGGCATCCATCGACCTGGACAGCCTGATGCGCACCAGCACCGCCCGCTACCTGTCCAATAAAGACCGCGCAGAGCTCGCCCGCCGCGACTCCGTCCTGCAGGAGACCGTCCAGAAAGAAGAGCAGTTCGGCGTGGGCACGGGCGCAGCGCGCGACCTGCCCATCGAAGGCGTCCACTTCTTCACCCCGCTCAAGGGCGTGGTCGCCAAAGGCTACGACCGCGTCATCTACCCCGGCATCGACGTCTCCGCGCCGACAGGCAGCGTGGTGAGCGCCGTGCTCGACGGCACCGTCATCTTCACCGGATGGGACGCCGAGCAGGGCTACATCATCCTCCTCCAGCACCGCGACAACCTGTTGAGCATCTATACCAACAACCAGAAACTCCTCCGCAGCTCCGGCGACGCCGTCAAGGCCGGCACCCCGATCGCCCTTGTGGGCGGGACCGGGCGGCAGGAGAAGACCGACCACCTCCACTTCGAGCTCTGGCAGAACGGACAGAGCCTCGACCCGACCCAGTTCATCAGCTTCTAAGTGAAAAGAAAGATAGCCATCCTCGGATCCACCGGATCCATCGGAACCCAGACGCTGGACGTCATCCGCCAGCACCGCGACCTGTTCGAGGTCGTCCTCCTCTCAGCCCGCCGCAGCGTGGACCTGCTCATCCAGCAGGCCGTCGAGTTCGATGCGGCCCACGTCGTGATCTGCGACGAATCGCGCTACAGCGACGTCGCCGACGCCCTGCAGCCCCGCGGGGTCAAAGTCTGGGCCGGCGTCGACAGCCTGTGCGACCTGGTCGGGATGGACGGCGTGGACATCGTCGTGGGCGCGATGGTCGGGTTCAGCGGCTTGCGCCCCACCCTTGCAGCCCTGCGGGCCGGCAAGGTCGTGGCCCTCGCCAACAAAGAGACCCTCGTGGCCGCCGGCTCCATCGTCACCCAGACCGCGCGCGAGCACGGCGGCGCCATCCTGCCCGTCGACTCCGAGCACTCCGCCATCTTCCAGTGCCTGCTCTGCGCCGGCGACAACCCCGTGGAGCGCGTGCACCTGACGGCATCCGGCGGGCCGTTCCGCACCTGGAACCGCCCGGACATCGCAGGCGCCAAGGCCGCCCAGGCCCTCAAGCACCCCAACTGGGACATGGGCGCCAAAGTCACCATCGACTCCGCCACGATGATGAACAAAGGCTTCGAAGTGATCGAAGCCAAATGGCTCTTCGACCTCGAGCCCGACCAGATCAACGTGGTCGTGCACCCCGAATCCGTCATCCACTCGATGGTCGAGTTCGTGGACGGCGCCGTGATCGCCCAGCTCGGCTGCCCCGACATGCGGGAGCCGATCGGGTTCGCGCTCAGCTTCCCCCGCCGCCTGACCGTCGGCAACAAGAAGCTCGACTTCGCCACCCTCCGGGACCTGTCCTTCGAGGCCCC
>LUZH01000296.1 GCA_001602885.1 Bacteroidales bacterium Bact_16
GATGTCCGCGGCCGCGCGTCGCTGCGAAGCGGTCTTGGCAGGAATATTGAAATGTTGGACATCCCGCTGAGCTCCCTGCTCGGCGCACAAACGAATGATGATGAACAAACCCTTGAATAGAATCCTTCTGCTGCTGGTCCTGCTGGCATTCGCCGTCCCCGCGGCGCACGCCCAGAACCTCGAGACGGAAGAAGTATCCGAAATCGAACACGCCGGCGACGAAGTCCAGGTGGACTCCACGCTGCTCGGCCGTGACATTTTCTCCTCCCTGCCCGAGCAGGTGGTCGTGCGGCAGACGCCTGCCGTGCGCGCGGCGCTGACCCGCCAGGTGTCCTCCAACGCCGGCAAGAGCTACAGCGGTTTCCGCATCCGGCTCTTCTTCGCCAGCAACCGCACTGCGCGCGAGGAGTCTTCCGCCGTGATCCGCCGCTTCAACGAGCTGTATCCCCACGTCGAGGCCTACCGCTCCTTCTCGTCGCCCAATTTCAAGGTGACGGTCGGCAATTTCCGCACGCGCATCGAGGCGGAGGCCTTCCTGCGCAAGGTCAAGGGCGATTTCCCGGACGCCTTCATCGTCCGCGAACGCTTCAAATATCCGTCCATCGGCCAACCGGACACCCGTCCCGCCGACTATCCCGACGAACTGTAAGCGATGATCAAGCAGGGCCTCGAACTCAAACAGCAGCAAAAACTCTCCCCGCTGCAGATCCAGACGATCAAGCTGATCGAACTCCCGATCCAGGAGCTCGAGCAGCGGATCCGCGCGGAGCTGGAAGAGAACCCCGTGCTGGACGACACGCCGGACCCTGAGAAGCCCGAGGACGCCAAGGACGTGTCCCTGGACGAGATCACGGACGAGGGGGACATCCCTTCCTACAAGACCCGCGTCAACAACTGGGGCAAGGACCCCCGGCCCGAATACAACACGTTCTCCGTGCGGCAGAGCTTCACCCAGACCCTGATGGACCAGCTGGGCTACCGCAACCTTTCCCCTGAGCAATACAACGTGGCGGCCTTCATCATCGGCTCGCTCGACGCTGACGGCTACCTGCGCCGCGACGTCGACTCGCTGGTGGACGACATGGCCTTCCGCGCCGGGATCACCACCACCACGGAGGAGGTCCTGGAGATGCTCGCGGTGATCCAGGAGTTCGACCCGGCCGGCGTGGGCGCGCGCGACCTGCGCGAGTGCCTGCTGCTGCAGCTGCAGTCCAAGAAGCAGTCGCCCGACGTGATCAACGCCGAGCGCATCCTGGAGGACTATTTCACGGAGTTCTCCAACAAGCATTTCCAGAAGATCATGTCCCGCCTGGGCCTGTCCGAGGACGAACTCAAGCGGGCGATGGGACGCATCGTCAAGCTCAATCCGGCGCCGGGCGGCGAGGTGGACTACACCTACACCGACCAGGCCCAGCAGATCGTGCCGGACTTCGTGCTGGAGGAGCAGAACGGCGAGCTGTCCTTCACGATGCCGCGTTTCTCCGTGCCGGAGCTGCGCGTCAACAAGAAATACGCGGACCTGCTGATCGAGGCGAAGGGCTCTTCGGAGCGCGCCCAGAAGGAGGCCGCGACCTTCGTGCGCCAGAAGCTCGACTCGGCCAAGTGGTTCGTCGAGGCGCTCAAGCAGCGCCAGAACACCCTCAACAAGACGATGTCCGCCATCCTGGAATACCAGCACGACTATTTCGTGACCGGCGACGAAGCCGACCTCAAGCCGATGGTCCTCAAGGACATCGCGGAGAAGACCGGCTTCGACATCTCCACCATCTCGCGCGTGGTCAACAGCAAGTACATCGAGAC
This sequence comes from Bacteroidales bacterium Bact_16, assembly GCA_001602885.1. The sequence continues at coordinate 1,801 of LUZH01000296.1, forward strand.
GCATTTCGGCATCTTCGCGCTGAAGTATTTCTTCTCCGAAGGCATGGAGAACAAAGAAGGCGAGGAGGTGTCCACCCGTGAGCTGAAGAAGGCCCTGCAGGAGTGCGTGGACGCCGAAAACAAGAAGAAACCGCTCACCGACGAACAGTTGGTGGAAGAGATGGAGCGCCGCGGCTACAAGGTCGCGCGCCGCACCATCGCCAAATACCGCGGCCAGCTCGGCATCCCGCTGGCCCGCTGGCGCAAGGAGCTGTAGGTATGAAGGGCAGGAGCACGGGCATCCCCGACGTCATCCAGTTCAAGCGGCTGCTGCGCGACCGGGACCTCAAGGCCACGCCGCAGCGGATGGCCGTCCACGAGGCGATGTGCGCCCTCGTGCACGGCTCCGCGGACGACGTGGCGGCCTGGATCGCGGCGCAGGGCACGGCGAAGATTTCCGCCGCGTCGGTCTACAACATCCTCACGCTGCTGGCGGACCTGGGCGTCTACGGACGCCGGTCCGGCCGCGGCGGCAAGATGGTGTTCGACGTGCGCACCGGCCGCCACCTGCACCTCTACGACACGGAGAGCGGGACCTGGCGCGACCTGGAAGACGAAGCGCTGCTGACCTGGATGGAAGCCCACTTCAAGGGCCGTCGTTTCCGGGGCTACAAGATCGACGGCTTCGAGGTCCAGCTGCTCTGCCACCCGACCCGCAAGGGTCCGGGCCGCAAAGCGTAATTTTATGTATATTTGCAAGAATATGGATATAGAACACATCAAATGTCTCATTGTCGGCGGCGGCCCTGCGGGCTACACCGCCGCGATATACGCCTCCCGGGCCGCGCTGGCGCCCGTCCTCTATGAGGGCAACGCCCCCGGCGGCCAGCTCACCACGACCACGGTCGTGGAGAATTTCCCCGGCTATCCCAACGGGGTGGACGCCACCCAGCTGATGTCCGACATGCGGGCGCAGGCCGTCAACCTCGGCGCGGACATCCGCCGCGGGGTGGTGACGGCCGTGGACCTGGACGTCCGTCCGTTCCGCCTGACCGTCGACGGCGAGAAGGTGCTGGAGGCCGACGCCGTGATCGTGGCCACCGGCGCCACGGCCCGCTACCTCGGCCTGCCGTCCGAGAAGAAATTCCTCGGCCTGGGCGTGTCCGCGTGCGCGACCTGCGACGGCTTCTTCTACCGCAAGAAGGACGTGGCGGTCGTGGGCGGCGGCGACACCGCCTGCGAGGAGGCGACCTACCTGGCCGGCCTGTGCCGCAAGGTCTATATGATTGTCCGTCGCGACGTCCTGCGGGCCTCCGTGGCCATGCAGGAGCGCGTCAAGAATACCCCCAACATCGAGATCCTGTGGAACTGCAACACGCAGGAAGTGCTCGGCGACGCATCCGGCGTGACCGGCGCGCGCCTGGTGCGCAAAGATGGCGAGGTTTTTGATATACAGGTGGACGGCTTCTTCCTGGCCATCGGCCACCACCCGGCTTCCGAGCTTTTCGCGCCGTGGGTGAAGACCGATCCCAACGGATACATCCTCACCGAGGGCGGCAGCAGCCGCACCAACGTGGAGGGCGTGTTCGCCGCCGGGGATGTGCAGGATCCGGTCTACCGGCAGGCGGTCAACGCCGCCGCGTCGGGCTGCCGGGCCGCGCTGGATGCCGAAAAATATTTGAAGCGATGAAAAGATCCTCTATCCTTACCGCCCTGGCCGTGCTCGTGGTCGCGGTTTCCGGCCTGCAGTCCTGCAAGTCGCAGTACGACATGATTCTCGAGAGCAACGACCTCGACGCCAAGTACAACGCCGCGTTCGACTATTTCAACCGCGGCAAATACTCCCGCGCCGCCGCGCTCTTCGAGTCGATCACCCTGCTGACCAACGGCACGGAGCGTCACGACACCGTGATGTACTATCTCGGCCTGAGCAACTATTCCTACAAGGATTACTATACGGCGGAGACCAACTTCCAGCAGTATCTGTCCTATTTTCCGCAGGGAGCCTTCGCGGAGAACGCCGACTTCCTCCGGATCGACTGCATGTACCGGAGCACGCTCCGCTATGAGCTGGACCAGAATCCGACCTACCAGGCCATCACGGCCATCAGCGACTACCTGCGCGCCCATCCTGAGGGGGCCAACGCCGACATCTGCCGCCACCGGCTGCAGGAGCTCGGCGAGCGCCTGGACCGCAAGGCCTTCGAGAACGCCAAACTCTACTATGTGATGGAGGACTACAAGGCCGCCCGCGTGGCGCTGCGCAACGTCCTGAAGGACGACGCGGACAACGTCTTCCGGGAGGACATCCTCTACTACACGGCCATGTCGTCCTACAAGTTCGCCGACATGAGCGTGGCGTCCAAGCGCCGGGAGCGCTTCCTGGTGTTCCAGGACGACTACCTCAATTTCGTGGGTGAATTCCCCGAATCCGCCTACCGCAAGGAGCTGGACGGGCTCTACAACAAGGTGAAAGAAAAAAATTGAAACTTTCGCGCCGGCCCCGGCCGTACTAGGAATATGGAAAAGAAAATACCTACCAATACGATCACGCGGGACATCAAGGATCTCGCCGCCCCCACGGGCAACATTTATGAGACTGTCGTCATCCTCGCCAAGCGCGCCAACCAGATCGCCCTGGCCGAGAAGAAGGAACTCGCCAAGAAGCTGGAAGATTTCCGCGGCGAGCGCGACACCATGGACGAAGTCTTCGAGAACAAGGAGCAGATCGAAATCTCCAAGTACTACGAGCGTCAGCCCAAGCCGGATCTCGTGGCCATCTCGGAGTTCGAAGACGGCGAACTCTACTACCGGGTAGCCCAGGAAGACAGTGCTGCATAGTCTCCATATCAGGAACTACATACTGATAGACGCCCTGGACATCGATTTTCCAGAGGGTCTAGTCATCATTACGGGCCAGACGGGCGCCGGCAAGTCAATCTTGCTGGGCGCCCTTTCCCTGCTTTCAGGGGCCAGGGCGGACGCGTCGATGATCCAGGAGGGAGCTGATTCCTGCGTGGTCGAGGCGGAGTTCGCCGGCCAGGACGAAGCCCTGGACGCCTTGCTGGCCGAGGCGGATGTCGAGGCGGACGGCGGCACGCTGCTGATCCGCCGCGTGGTGTCCCGGTCGGGACGTTCGCGCAGCTTCATCAACGACTGCCCGGTGCAGGTCGGCCTGCTGCAGCAGGTGGCCGAGCGCCTGGTGGACATCCATTCGCAGCACAAGAGCCTGCTGCTCACCGATCCGCATTTCCAGCTTTCCGTGCTGGACCATTTCGCCGGCAACGGCGCGCGGCTCGCTTCCTGCCGGGAGGCGTGGCGCTCGCTGCAGGACCTGCGCGCGCAGCTCGCCGCGGAGCGGGAGCGCCTGGCGCGCCTGCAGGACGACCGCGACTATAACGAAGCGCAGTGGCGCCAGCTGGACGAGGCGAAGCTCGTCCCGGGCGAGCTCGAATCCCTGGAGGAGGAGCAGCGCGGCCTGGCGCACGCCGAGCAGATCAAGGAGGCGCTCGGACGCGCCCTGTCGCTGCTGGAGCCGGAAGGGGAGACCCCCGGCGTGGTGGCCGCCCTCAAGGAGTCGGCCCGCAGCCTCGAGCGCATCGCGGGGTACCTGCCGTCCGTGTCGGACCTGCAGGCCCGCCTGGAGTCCGCCCGGATTGAGCTGGACGACATCACGTCCGAGATCGGGACCCTGGACGGCCGCGTGAACCTGTCCCCGGGGCGGCTGGAGCAGGTGGAGGAGCGGATGTCGCTGCTCTACACCTTGCTGAAGAAGCATAATTGTTCATCTATCGACGAACTGGTCGCCGTGCGGGAGCGCTACAACGAAGCGCTCTTCGACGCGACCGCGGCCGACGACCGCATCCACGACCTCGAGAAGGCCGTGGGCGAGGCGGAGGCCCGCTACCGCGCCGTCTGCGCGGAACTGACGGCGTCGCGCGGCGCGGCTGCGCCCGGCTTCGCCGCCGCCATTACGGAGTCGCTCCGCTTCCTGGAGCTGGACCGCGCCGTCTTCGACGTGGCGGTCAGCCCCGCCCCGGAGAGCGCGACGGGCACCGACCGGGTGTCCTACCTGTTCTCCGCCACCGGGCGCGAGCCGGTCGACGTGGCCAAGTGCGCCTCCGGCGGTGAGCTATCGCGTATCATGCTGTCCCTCAAGGCGATGATGGCCCGTTTCATCGGGATGCCCACGCTGATCTTCGATGAGATCGACACCGGCGTGAGCGGCAGCGTCGCCGACAAGATGGGCCGGATGATCTGCGACATGGGCCGCGACATGCAGGTCTTCTCCATCACGCACCTGCCGCAGGTCGCCGCCAAGGGAGATGCCCACTACGTGGTCTCCAAATCCGTCGCGGCCGACGGCCGCACGGTCTCGAGCATCCGCGAAGTCCAGGGCGAAGAGCGCACGATGGAGATCGCTCGCCTGCTCTCCGGCGCCACCATCTCCGATGCCGCCGTCGCCAACGCCCGTGCCCTCCTCTCGGAAGCCTGACGACCTCACGGTCTCCCTTTCCCTTCACGCTGCCTCTTCGTCCCGAAATTCGTATCATTTCCGGGACAACCCCTGTTATTTTTGAGGGGTTGTCCCGGATCACCCGCCTGATCCGGCTCGACTTTCGGGTTTTTATGCAAATACTTTCTTCAGTTCCTCGACCGGTATCCGGACAATCCGGGCTAATTGCTTCAAATTGAGTCCTGCCTGCTTCTTCAGGATCTTGCAGAGCTGGATCCGCGACGAGATGTCCAAAGTGTTGATCCGATCCGTTCCAAACAAGGCTTTGGACCGCTCCCGGGCAAGGCAGAGGGCTTCCGTGTCGGGAAGCGAGATGCTTCCCCGGTTCATTTCCTGGTTGATTTCGACTTCCATGTTCTGATTCAAGGAAAAGAGATACGTCCGCGGGTCTCCGAACAGGTGCTCTACACGTTTATAATCCGTATAGCAACCCGGCCAGATCATTCCTCCCGGCAACACGGACCAGTCCGCCGGGAGGGTCGCCCGCGTCTCGAAACACTTCCTGCTTTCGTAGATTGACATATCCCCGATCCTGCGTCCAGTTGCGTTGAAGGGAGCGAGATCGGAGAAATACAGTGAGGCAGAACTCCATCGATATCCCGCAGGTGTGTACCCCATCCTGGCGACAGTCGGGTTACGTAACACATACGCGATCTTCTGCTTCAGGTCCTCGGAATCATAAATCTGCCAGGCATCGTATTCCCATGTTTCGTCGACCGGATTGCTCTCCCGGTGCTCACGCTGCCAGATCATGGTAAGCCGGTGATAGAGAGCCATCCATTTGAGACAGTCCTCCCGGGTGCCATGCAGGATGAAGTGGATATGATTGTCCATCAGGCAGAAAGCGATGACGATAACTCCCTGCAGATGAGCCTGGCAGATACCGATGCGGTTCATCCCGGCGATGAACTCCCGGACATTGGTAAATAAAGCGCTGTGGTCAAACCCTTTGGTAGCACAGTGGAAATAGTGTTTTACTGAAGTTTTCATGTTTTTTCCGAAAGGTATCAAAGGGGCGCAACAAAGCCAAGGGATTTCGTCCCGCTCGTCACAAATTGTGAAATTTTAGCGTTTTCAATCTTGAGAAATGCTTATCTTCGGAAAGAAATTCATTTAGTTATGGTCAAGCATATTATTCTCTGGACACTGAATCCGGAACTGTCTGAAAAAGAGAAAGAAACCGTTAAGGCGGGAATCAAGGAAGGCCTGGAAGGGCTGGTCGGCAAGGTGCCGGGACTGGTCTCCGCCAAGGTCCATATCGACGGACGCCTTGCATCCTCCAACGCCGACTTGATGCTGGACAGCACGCTCGAGAGCGAGGAGGCCCTGAAAGGCTATGCCGTGCACCCGGCGCACGTCGCCGTGGCGAACGGCAAGGTACGGCCCTACACGGTCCAGCGCGTCTGCCTGGACTTCGAAGAATAGTTTCCCAAATAAGAGTCTCTGCCCCTAGAGTTTGACGGTGGTGAGGTCGGGGCGGTAGACGATGCGGCGGGCGGCCTGGTTGATGCGGCCGTGGTCGCGGGTGTAGCGGAAGTCGGCCTGGAGGCCCGTCTCGCCGTAGCTGGCGAGTTTCTTGTGCCAGCGGCGGCCGTACTTGGCGCACATCGTGACGAAGTAGTGCATCGTGTCGTAGCCCTGGAAGGCGAAGGAACCCGGTTCGTTCTTGTAGAGGGAACGGTAGGCCAGGATGAACTTCCTGACGGCGGGGTCGTCGTAGTCGATGAAGTAGCTCACCGTCAGGTGGGCCTCCGTGTTGTGGAGGTCGGTCTGGTTGACGCCGTTGGTGCGGGTGCGGGAAGTGCCGTAGAGGATGACGCCGTTGTTGCGCGCGCCTTCGATGCTCAGCGCGCGGACGGCGCCGGTGACGAAGGCCTCGCGGTCGGACCCGAGGGCCACGCGGACCTTCTGGCCCTTGCGGAAGGGGATCTCTCCGACGGAGAAGACGCTCTGGAAGCGGACGCCGCGCTCCCGCAGCTCATCCAGGAAATAGGCACTCTGCTCGCTGACGGCCTGCGTGGCGGTGTCGCGGACGACGTAGAGGACATCGCCGTAGGGCAGCTCCTCGCGGATCCAGCGGACGAGCTCGTCGGTCTGCGCGTTGGGCGCGGACGGGGCCTGCACCACGCGGCCGTGTTCGGCCAGCGCGGCGGCCTTGGGCTCCAGCGGGGAAATGAGGACCTTGCCGCGGCACTGCGGAGCGCTGCTCTCCAGCTCGTCATAGCTCACAGGGCCGATGATGACGTCGCTCTCGTCGATCAGCGACTGGGGGACCGACGTCTTGCTGTCGGCGGTGTCGTAGACCTGCAGGTCGGCCTTGAGGCCGGCCATGCCCAGGTCGCGCAGCGCCAGCAGGGCGCCGCTGTAGAAGTCCAGGAAGTTGTCGCTGGGCCGCTGGGCCGAGGCCTGCAGCGGCAGCGCGAGCCCGATGTGGATCACGTCGGGCATGTCCAGCTCATAGCGGTCGTCCCATTCATCGGGCGGCAGCACGGCGCTGCTGTCCTGCGGGGCGGCTGCAGGGTCCGCGACCGGCGCTACCTTGGCCGTGTCCGGCCGGGAATGCCTGGCGGTCGTGTCCGCCGTGGTCTTGGGCGGCTCGGTCTGTTTCTTCTTGCCGGGGAACAGATACCACTGCGCGCATGCATTGAGCGATACGGAGCAGACGAGGATGAGCAGGATGCTGGCTTTTTTCATAATTCTCTTATTGTAAACTTTCGGCAAAGTCGGTCAGGTCGCGCGCGAAGCGGCTCCAGCTGAGGCGCTGCTTCTCGGCTAAGATCCCCGCGTGGAGACGCTCCTGCAGGGCAGGATCGTCGAAATAGCGGGTGATGGCGGCGGCGACGCTCGTCGGCGTGCACGCGTCACAGACAAGTCCCGTGCCGCGCTCGCCGACGGTCTCCTTGAGGCCGCCCACGTCCGTGACCACCATCGGCACTTCGAAGTGGTTGGACACGGCGCTGATGCCGCTCTGCGTCGCGCTCCGGTAGGGGAGGACGGTCAGGTCCGCGGCGGAGAAGTAGTTCTTCACCTCGTCGTCCCGGATGTAGTCGGGGAAGAGGTGGATGCTGCCCGGATCGCGGCTGGCGTCGATCAGGCGCTGATACTTGTCAAAGGAGCCATAAGGCTCTCCGGCGATGACCAGCTGGTATCTGTCGTCCAGCAGGTCGAAGGCCTGCAGCAGGATGTCGAGCCCCTTGTATTCCCGGATGAGTCCGAAGAAGAGGAGGGTCCGGCGGCCGGCCGGCAGGCCGAGAAGGCGCTCCGCGCCGGTGCGGGGCAGCTTCGGCCCGAAATGGGTGTAGATGGGGTGCGGCAGGACCACGTGGGGGACGTCCGCCCGCAGGCTCTTCAGGTCGCGGCCGACCTCTTCGCAGAGGGTCACCGCGCCGTCGAGCGTGCCCAGGAAAAGGCGCGTGAGCGGCTTGTCGAACCAGTGGCGCTCGTGGGGGATGACGTTGTCCAGGATGCCGATTACCTTGCAGTTGCGGCCGCAGTGGGCGGCCACGTGCCCCAGCGAGAGGGCGAACCAGGACATCCAATAGCGGACGATCAGCACGTCGGGGCCCCAGCGGCGGATGGCGCGGGCCGTCCGGCCCCAGGAGAAAGGATCAGCCGTATCCAGCAAGGCTTCCGCCTCGACGGGTACGGCTGTATCTTGTGGCGTCACGTATTGGGTCTTGCCCGGGAAGAGCAGATCCGGATACTGGCGGCTGAAGTTGAACGCACGTACGTCGTGTTCTTTGCCCAGCTCTTCAAAAAGGTTGGCGTTGAACTGGGCGATCCCTCCGCGAAAAGGGTAGAAGCAGGACAGTATGGCGATCTTCAATCCTTATTCCTTTTTGCCCTTCTCCTTGACGTAGGCGGCGTTGAGGCCCTCGATCAAGGCATCGGTGATGTCGCGCTCGGCGACGGCGGAGACGACCGGCATCGGCAGGATGGCGCCCTGGGTGGCGAGGACCATCGCGTAGCCCATCTCGGCGGTGTAGCCGTCGACGAAGTTCTTGATGGCGTCGGAAATCTGGTTCAGCATGACGTTCTGCTCCTCGAGGATCTCCTGCTGCTTCTGCTGTGCGTAGTTGTTGAAGCTGGCTTCCTGCTCCTGGAGCTTCTGGTACTGGACCTGGGCGGAGGACTGGGTGATCAGACCCTTGTTCATCTTGTCGGAGAAGGCGTTGGCGTCCTTCTGGAGCTTGTTCTGACGACGGGTGACTTCCTGGTTGATGCTGTTGACCTTGGTCTCGACGACGCTGCGGAGGTCGTTGGCGAGGTCATACTCCTGCAGGACGCGGTCCATGTCGAAGTAGACGATCTCCCCTTGCAGGACGGATGCGTCAGCGGTCTCGACGGCGGCGGGCTTCTTGCTGCCGCGGGTAAGGTCTGCGATGGCGAAGGCGATCACGCCGGCAAGGGCGATGATGCTGAAAATAAGCGGTAATTTCTTCATTTTTATCAGTTATAGTTTAATTTCCGTGCATGAATTGCAAAAGTAGTTAAAAATTCTGAATCTGCGACAAATATTCCTTGATAGTTGTCTCCAGTCCCAGGTAAAGGGCGTCGCAGATCAGCGCGTGCCCGATGCTGACTTCGTCCGTCCACGGGATCGTGCGGATGAAGTAGGCGAGATTCTCCAGCGAGAGGTCGTGTCCGGCGTTGAGGCCGAGGCCCAGGTCGCGGGCCGCCTGCGCGGTGGCGAGGTAGGGCGCGATGGCCGCTTCGCGGTCCTGTGCGTAGCCGGCGGCATAGGCGGCGGTATAGAGCTCGACGCGGTCGGCGCCGCACTTGAAGGCGCCTTCCGCCATCTTGGGATCGGGGTCGATGAAGATGGAGGTGCGGATGCCGCGCTCCTTGAACGAAGTGCACATCCGCTTGAGGAAGGAATGGTTCCGGACGGTGTCCCAGCCGGCGTTGGACGTCAGGGCGTCCGGGGCGTCCGGCACCAGGGTGACCTGGTCGGGGATGACCTCGCAGACCAGGGCGGAGAAGCTGCCGGTCGGATTGCCTTCGATGTTGAATTCCGTGGCCACGGCGGGGCGGAGCGTGCGGACGTCGCTGTAGCGGATGTGCCGCTCGTCCGGCCGGGGGTGGACGGTGATGCCCTGGGCGCCGAAGCGCTCGCAGTTCAGTGCGCATTTCAGCACGTCGGGCATATTGCCGCCGCGCGCGTTGCGGATCAGGGCGACCTTGTTGATATTAACACTCAATCGCGTCATTTTGCTGCCTTTTTTATAACACAAAAGTAAGCATTTCTATATAATTATTGTAAACAATTTGTTAAATTTGGCGTTCAAAATGAGACTGGCCTATTACATCAAAAAAGACCGGCTCAGGGGGGACGCCCGCGTGGAGGCCCTCCTGGTCCGTCTGCGCACCGCCGGGCATACGCTGTATGCCGTGGCGCAGCCGTCCGATATCCAGCCGGACACGGACGCGCTGCTGAGCCTGGGCGGCGACGGCACCTTCCTGATGGCTGCCCGGCTCGCCGTGCCCGCCGGCGTCCCGGTGCTCGGGGTCAATTTCGGCCGGCTCGGTTTCCTGTCGGAAAACGACCCGGACATGGTCGTCGAGGCGCTTTCCTCCGGCGATTTCCGCGTCGAGGAGCGCGAATTGCTGCAGCTCTCCTGCCCGGACCTGCCGGCGGAGGAGTCGTGGCCTTTCGCCCTCAACGAGATCAGCGTCTCGCGCGTGAGCCCTTCGATGCTCGGCGTGGACGTGAGCGTGGACGGCGAGGCCCTGCCGACCTACTGGGCGGACGGCCTGCTCGTCGCCACGAGCTCCGGCTCCACGGCCTACAGCCTCAGCGTGGGCGGCCCGATCTGCCTGCCCGAGACCAAGGTCTTCATCGTGGCCCCGATCTCGCCGCACAACCTCAACGTCCGCCCGCTGATCGTGCCGGAGACGTCCCGGCTCTCGATCACGCTGCGCTCGCGCGACTCCCGCGCGGTCCTGTCGATGGACAACCGCAACTACACGGTCCCGGCCGGCGCCAGGATCGAGGTGAGCGCCGCGCCGATGCGCCTGCGCCGCCTGCGCCTGGGCGGGTCCAATTTCATCAATGCGCTCCGTTCCCGCCTGCTCTGGGGCGAGGATGTCCGGAACGGAGGCGCCCAAGACTGATTCCGATCTATGCAGATACCTAGCAAACTTCCGGGACACGTGTCCTTCATCATGGACGGCAACGGCCGTTGGGCGCAGGCCCGCGGCAAAGAACGTGTCTATGGACATTTCGAGGGCGTGGAGAGCGTCCGCGCCGTGATGGAAGCCGCCACTGAGTGGGGGATCCCGTATGTCTCCTTCTTCGCCTTCTCCGAAGAGAACTGGGGCCGCCCGGACGACGAAGTCAATACCCTGATGGAGCTGATGGGCCGCGCGATGCTCGCCGAGCTCGACAACTTCAATGAGCACGGCGTGCGTTTCATGGTCCTGGGCAACCGCGCCCGCCTGTCGGCGGCGCTCAATGCCGACATCGACAAGGTGATGGAGGCGACGGCCGCCAATACCAAGCTCACGATGATCCTTTTCCTGAGCTACAGCGGCCGCTGGGATATTCTGCAGGCCGCCGAGAAAATGGCACACGATTTGATTGACCATCCGGGGCAACCGGTGCGTCCTGAAGATCTGGAGCGCCACCTGGTCACCGCGGACATCCCGGATCCGGACTTGCTGATCCGTACTTCGGGCGAAAAGAGAATCAGCAATTATTTACTATGGCAGACAGCATACACCGAATTTGTATTTACTGACACGCTCTGGCCCGACTTCCGCAAGGAAGCCTTCCGGGAAGCCCTGGAAGAGTACGCCTCGCGGGACCGGCGTTTCGGAAAAATCAAATAATTGGGTATATTTGTATATTTATTGAATGGAAATGAGAATTGGACGGATTCTGACCCTTCTGGCTTTGCTTTTTGCGCCGGCGCTGGTCCGGGCGCAGGATGGCGGGGTCGAAGTGGACTACAACCATCCGCAGAAATATATCGTCGCGGGGATTTCGGTCGAGGGCAACACGGTCTTCGGAGAGCAGCAGATCATCAATCAGACAGGCTTGCACAAGGGAATGGAAGTGACCGTTCCCGGTGAGGACATCTCCAATGTGGTCCGCCGCCTGTATCTGCAGCGCTACTTCGAGGACGTCGCCATCGAGGTCGACCACCTCAGCCCGCAGCGGGATTCCGCCTGGCTCGTCATCCGCATCAAGGAGCGTCCGCGCGTGTCGCGCTGGAGCTTCAGCGGCGTCAAGACCTCCGAGCGCAAGGACATCGAGGAGCGCCTCAACCTCCGCCGCGGCGGCGAGTTCTCCGAATATGTGGAGAAGACCTCCTCCGACATCATCAAGCGCTACTTCGCCGAGAAGGGCTTCCTGCTCTGCGAAGTCAAGGCCGAGGTGCAGCGCGACACCGTCGTCAAGAACGCCATCCGCGTCAATTTCGCCATCGACAAGGGCCAGAAGGTCCGCATCAAGGAGATCCACTTCATCGGCAACGACCACGTCAAGGAGTACAAGCTCGCCCGCTCGATGAAGAAGACCAAGTCCAACAAATTCTACAACTTCTTCCACAGCAAGAAGTTCAACGAAAAGGAATACCTCGCCGACAAGAAGGGGGCCCTGAGCGCCTTCAACGAAGCCGGCTACCGTGACGCCCGCATCGTCCGCGACTCCATCTACTACGTGGAGCCGGGCCGCCTGGGCATCGACCTCGTGTTCGAAGAAGGCGAGAAATATTACTTCCGCGACATCACCTGGACCGGCAACTCCGTCTACACCTCCGACGCCCTCAACCAGGTCCTGGGCATCAAGAAGGGCGACACCTACGACGTCGTCACGATGGAGAAGCGCCTCTTCGGCGGCGGCAAGCAGGGCGACCTCGACATCACCAAGCTCTACCGCGACAACGGCTACCTCTTCTTCGGCATCAGCCCCGTCGAGACCAACATCCAGAACGACTCCGTGGACGTGGAGCTCCGCATCGTCGAAGGCAAGCCCGCCACGCTCAACAATATCGTCATCAACGGCAACGACCTGACCAACGAGAAGGTCGTCCGCCGCCAGATCTTCACCCGTCCGGGCTATCTCTTCAGCCAGACCGACTTCGAGCGCTCCATCCGTGAGATCGCCTCGCTGGGCCAGTTCGATCCGGAAGCCATCATGGCGCCGGGCGAAGGCTGGTCGGTCCTCCCGAACGCCCTCGACAACACGGTGGACATCGTCTACAACGTCACCGAGAAGCCTTCCTCCACGCTGGAGCTGTCCGGCGGCTGGGGCGGCCGCACCTTCGTCGCGACCGTGGGCGTGGCGTTCAACAACTTCTCCACGCACCGCCTGTTCGACAAGGGCGCGTGGCGTCCGGTGCCGCTCGGCGACGCGCAGAACCTCTCGTTCCGCTTCCAGACCAACGGCGCCTACTACACCGTGCTCAACGCCAGCTTCACGGAGCCCTGGCTCTTCGGCAAGAAGCCGACCTCGCTTAACCTGGGCGTCTACTACAGCCGCCAGACCAGCGCCTTCGCGAGCGCCAGCATGATGGACATGGCCGCCTACAACTTCTTCACGAGCGACCGCTCGATGGAAGTCTACGGCTTCTCCGCTTCGCTCGGTACGCGCCTGAAGTGGCCGGACAACTATTTCGTGCTCTACAACGGCCTCAACTGGCAGACCTACCGGCTCAACAACTGGTATTCGAGCTACTTCCTCTTCGACGACGGCATCACGCACAACCTCAACTATACGCTCAACCTGGTGCGCAACTCCACCGACCAGCAGATCTATCCGCGCATGGGCTCGGAGTTCTCCTTCTCGCTGCAGCTGACCCCGCCGTTCTCGCTGCTTCGCAAACGCGACATCGATGCCGACGGCTACAGAGTGCCGGTGGCAAGCTATAAAGACATCAACTACGACAACTGGAGCGCCAAGGACCGCTACAAGTGGATCGAATACCACAAGTGGAAGTTCTCCGCCGCCACCTACAGCCGCATCGTCGGCGACCTCGTGTTGATGACGCGCGCACAGTTCGGCTATCTGGGCTACTACAACCGCAACTGGGGTTATTCCCCGTTCGAGGGCTTCCTCGTGGGCGGCGACGGCATGTCGGGCTATATGTCCTACGGCTCGGAGGTCATCTCGCTGCGCGGCTACGAAAACTACTCCCTGACCCCGCGCACGGCGTCCAAATACAGTACGGACGGAAGCGCCGTGTACTCGGGCAACGTCTATGACAAATTCACGGTCGAACTCCGCTACCCGGTGATCCTGCAGCCGCAGTCCACCATCTACGCCCTGGCGTTCCTGGAGGCTGGTAACTGCTGGGCTGACATCAAGGATTTCAATCCTTTCCAGGTCAAACGCAGCGCTGGCGTCGGTGTTCGCATCTTCTTACCGATGGTTGGTCTGCTCGGTGTGGACTGGGGCTACGGATTCGACGGCCCCGCCGGCTCCAAGAGCCAGGTCCACTTCGTGATCGGCCAGCAATTCTAGATTTGAAAACTGAAAACACTTAAATTTATTGCAGAAATGAGAAAGATTATCTTGATTGTCGCAACTGCCTTTGCCGCAGTGACCGCGTTCGCTCAGCCGAAGTTCGCGCACGTGAATTCCACTGAGCTTGTTCAGCTGTGCCCTGACATGGACAAGGTCCGCGAGACGCTCAACGAACTGAGCAAGGACGCCCAGGACACGTTCAACGACATGCAGGCCGACTTCAATAACAAGTATCAGGAATACCAGTCCAAGGGTAGCACCTGGTCGCAGGCCATCCGCGAGAGCAAGGAGAAAGAACTGACCCAGATGCAGCAGCGCATCCAGGAGTTCTCCCAGACCGCTCCGCAGGAGCTTCAGCAGAAGCAGGAAGAGCTTGTCGCTCCGATCTACCAGAAGGTCAACGAGACCATCCAGGATCTTGCCAAGAAGGGCGGCTTCGTGTACGTGTTCGACGTGCAGTCCCTGCTGTATGTCGACGCGACCCAGAGCACGGACCTGACCGGCGAGGCCCGCAAGGCCCTCGGGATCCCGGACGACCGGACGCTCGAGTCCCTCGCCGCGGAGCTTCAGGCCCAGCAGGCAGCAGCCCAGCAGTAGGCGAAAATGCGATCCCATCCCCCAGGCGGGGATGGGATTTTTTCTTCCAACCTGAACCACTACAACCACACAATTATCTACACTAAACATACGCGATGCAACACAAAGTCATTGACGCCAAAGATGTTGTAATCAGATTCGCAGGAGATTCGGGTGACGGTATGCAGCTCACCGGGTCTCTTTTTGCGGATATGTCAGCCATCTATGGCAATGGCCTCTCTACCTTTCCGGACTATCCGGCCGAGATCCGGGCCCCGCACGGGACGGTCTCGGGCGTGTCCGGTTTCCAAGTTCACATCGGCAGCGAAAAAGTATCTACGCCGGGCGATTTCTGCGACCTGCTGGTCGTGATGAACCCTGCGGCCCTCAAGGCGAACGCCAAATGGTGCAAGCGCCACGCGATGATCCTCGTGGACGAGGATGCGTTCGACGAGACGGGCATGAAGAAGGCGGGTTTCACGACGGACAATCCGTTCGTCGAACTCGGCGTGGAGGACAGGACCCTCATCGTGGCCCCGATCACGACCCTCACCCGCGAAAGCCTCAAGGACAGCGGGATGGACCCCAAGTCCATCCTCAAGTGCAAGAACATGTTCACCCTCGGCATGGCCTGCTACATCTACAGCCGGCCGCTGGAGTACATCTACGCCTATCTTGAGAAGAAATTCGCCAAGAAACACCCCGAGGTGATCGCCCCCAACAAGAAGGTGCTCAACGACGGCTTCAACTACGCCGCCAACATCCAGGCGATCCCCAACACCTATACCGTCGCTCCGGCGGAGCAGCTCGAGAAGGGCACATACCGCAACATCACGGGCAACCAGGCCACGGCCTGGGGCCTGCTCGCCGCCGCCGAGAAGTCGGGCCTGTCGCTCTTCTGCGGCTCCTATCCGATCACGCCGGCCACGGCCATCCTGGAGGAGCTCGCGCTCCACAAGAGCCTGGGCGCCAAGACGCTCCAGGCCGAAGACGAGATCGCGGGCATCTGCACCGCCATCGGCGCCGCCTATGCCGGCAGCCTGGCGG
>LUZH01000297.1 GCA_001602885.1 Bacteroidales bacterium Bact_16
AAAAAGCAAGGAAAGGTGAAAAATATTTTGAAAAAATCTTAAAAATGCTTTACTTTGGGGTGGAACAAACGCGTTAGTTAGTTATGAAGATCCTGAAATTCGGCGGTTCTTCGGTGGGCACACCGGAGAGCATCCTCAGAGTAAAAGAAATCGTCAGTTCCCGCCAGGAACCCTCCATCGTCGTCGTATCCGCCCTGGGCGGGGTCACGGACCAGCTGATCCGGGCCTCGCGCCTCGCCGCGTCCGGCGACACCGCGTTCCGCGACGAGGTCGCGCAGCTGCGTGCGCGCCACCACAGCGTCTGCGAAGCGGTGGTGGACAAGACCCGCTGCAAGGCCGTAGAAGCCGAAATGGACGGCCTTCTGGACCAGCTGGAGCGCATCTGCGAAGGCATCTACCTGCTCCAGGTCCTGCCGCCCAAGACGGCCAGCGAGGTGCAGAGTTTCGGCGAGCGCCTCTCTTCGCGCATCGTCACCGCCGCCCTCCCCTGCGCGCTCCGCTACGACGCCGTCGACTTCATCAAGACGCGCCGCCACGGCCTGCTCAACGAAGTGGACCAGGGTCTCACTTTCGACCTGATACAAAAGACTTTCCAAGGCTGGAGCTCGGCCGGCGCCACGGCCGTCGTGCCCGGTTTCATCGCCTCCGACGCCGTCTCCGGCGAGATCACCACGCTCGGCCGCGGCGGTTCGGACTACACCGCCAGCCTCATCGCAGCGGCGCTCGACGCCGAACTGCTTGAAATATGGACAGATGTGGACGGTTTCATGACCGCCGACCCGCGCATCATCAAGACTTCCTACGTCATCGACGAGATGACCTACGAAGAGGCGATGGAGCTGTGCAATTTCGGCGCGAAAGTCATCTATCCGCCGACCCTCTACCCGGTCTGTGCGAAGGGTATTCCGATTCTCATCAAGAATACTTTCAATTTGAAAGCAAAAGGGACGATCGTGAAGAAAACCGTCGCTCCCGGGACCACTTCCATCAAAGGTATTTCGTCCATCGACGACATCGCACTTATTACACTTTCCGGCACGTCCATGGTCGGCATCGTGGGTGTGGACAGCCGCATCTTCGCCGCCCTCGCGCAGGAGCAGATCAGCGCCTTCCTCGTCAGCCAGTCGGCTTCCGAGACGGGCATCTCCATCGGCGTGAGCAAGGGCGACGCCGCCCGCGCGCAGGAAGTCCTCTCCGAGTCCTTCGCGCGCGAAATAGAAAGCGGAGCGATCAACCCGGTCGAGGTGCGCGACGAGCTCGCCGCCGTGGCCGTGATCGGCGAGAACATGAAGCAGCACGCCGGCATCGCCGGCAAGCTCTTCACCACCCTGGGCCGCAACGGCATCAGCGTGATCGCCCTCGCGCAGGGCGCCGCCGAGTCCAACATCTCCTTCATCGTGGACCGCCGGCAGCTGCGCAAGTCGCTCAACGTCATCCACGACAACTTCTTCCTGTCGGAGTACCAGGAGCTCAACCTCTTCGTCTGCGGCATCGGCACCGTGGGCGGCCGCCTGATCGCCCAGATCGCCCGGCAGCAGGAGACGCTCAAGCGCGACCGCGGCCTCAAGATCAACATCGTGGGCATCGCGCGCAGCACCCGGGCCGTCTTCGACCGCGCCGGCATCGACCTGTCCCGCTGGCAGGACGCCCTGGCGCAGGACGGCATCGAGATCGACCCGCAGCGCCTCAAGGAAGAGATCATCGGCATGAACATCTTCAATTCCGTGTTCGTGGACTGCACCGCCAGCCCGGCCGTGGCCGCGCTGTACGGCGATTTCTTCG
>LUZH01000298.1 GCA_001602885.1 Bacteroidales bacterium Bact_16
GACATCAAGGCCGTCAAGCTGACCGCCATCGCCGGCGCCTACTGGAAGGGCGACCAGAACCGCGAGCAGCTGACCCGTATCTACGGCGTCACCTTCCCCAAGAAGAGCATGCTCGACGAGTACCTCCAGATGATGGAAGAAGCCAAGAAGCGCGACCACCGCAAGCTCGGCAAGGAGATGGAACTCTTCACCTTCTCCAACCGCGTGGGCCTCGGCCTGCCGCTGTGGCTGCCCCGCGGCGCCGTGATGCGCAACATCCTGGAGAACTTCCTGCGCAAGAAGCAGGCGGAGCTGGGCTACCTGCCCGTCGTCACGCCGCACATCGGCAGCAAGGACCTCTACGTGACCTCCGGCCACTACGCCAAGTACGGCAAGGATTCCTTCCAGCCGATCCACACCCCGCAGGAAGGCGAGGAATATATGCTCAAGCCGATGAACTGCCCGCACCACTGCGAGATCTTCCGCAGCAGCCCGCGCTCCTACCGCGACCTGCCGCTGCGCTTCGCCGAGTTCGGCACGGTCTACCGCTATGAGCAGAGCGGCGAGCTGCACGGTCTGACGCGCGTGCGCGGCTTCACCCAGGACGACGCCCACCTCTTCTGCCGCCCGGACCAGCTCCAGGAGGAGTTCGAGAAGGTCATCGACCTGATCCTCTATGTGTTCAAGACGCTCAACATGACGGATTACATGGCGCAGGTCTCCCTGCGTGATCCGGACAACAAGGAGAAATATATCGGCACCGACGAGAATTGGGAGAAGGCCGAGAAGGCCATCATCGACGCCGCTGCCAAGAAAGGTCTCAAGACCGTGGTCGAGAAGGGCGAGGCCGCTTTCTACGGCCCGAAGCTCGACTTCATGGTCAAGGACGCCATCGGCCGCCGCTGGCAGCTCGGCACCATCCAGGTGGACTACAACCTCCCGGAGCGCTTCGAGCTGGAGTTCACGGACGCCGACGGCAGCAAGAAACGCCCGGTGATGATCCACCGCGCACCCTTCGGGTCGATGGAGCGTTTCACCGCCGTCGTGCTCGAACACACGGCCGGTCACCTGCCCGTCTGGCTCTCGCCGGATCAGGTTAAGGTGCTGCCAATCAGCGAAAAATATGAAGAATATGCTGAAAAAGTTTGCGAATTGCTGAAAAATTCCGAAATTCGCGCTTCCATAGACGCTCGCAACGAGACGCTTGGCAAGAGGATCCGGGAGATTTCCCTCCTCAGGGTGCCTGTGATCGCGATTGTCGGCGAGAAAGAAGCCACGGAAGGTACCGTCTCTGTCCGCAGGGAGGGTGTCGACCAGGGCTCCATGTCTGCAGAGCAGTTTGTGGAGTATATTAAAGCAGCGGAAGCTGAAGAACTTAAAAATTAGGAGGATTTAACTATCGCCGGACCTTACAGACCGAAGCCCTCGGGCTTCAAACCGGGTGGTCGGAAACCCGATCCTCGTCAGATGCAGAAGCGTGACGAGAATGAGCTGAACATCAACGAACAGATCACTGCCTCGCAGGTGCGTCTGGTCGGTGAGAACATCCCTGAACAGGGGGTGTATCCGATTGCTAAGGCCCGCCAGCTGGCGGATGAACTGGAGCTGGACCTGGTGGAGATCAGCGGCAAGGCCGATCCTCCCGTGTGCCGGATCCTGGACTATCAGAAGTTCCTGTATCAGCGCAAGAAGAAGGCCAAGGAGATGAAGGCCAACGCCGCCAAGGTCGTGATCAAGGAGATCCGCTTCGGTCCCAACACGGACGAGCACGATTTCCAGTTCAAGCTCAAGCACGCGCAGGAATTCCTCCAGGAGGGCTCCAAGGTGAAGGCCACGATCTTCTTCCGCGGACGCTCGATCATGTTCAAGGACCAGGGCGAGAAGCAGCTGCTCCGGTTCGCCGTCGAGCTCGAAGAGTTTGGCCGCGCCGAGAACATGCCGGTCCTCGAAGGCAAGCGAATGACAATGATGATTGCTCCTACCAAGAAAAAGTAGGGATCATATAGTATTAACAATTAATTATTTAAAACAATGGCAAAGCTTAAAACCAACTCCGGTGCCAAAAA
>LUZH01000299.1 GCA_001602885.1 Bacteroidales bacterium Bact_16
GGCGAACAGGCAGGGGGTTCCGGGGGGAACGCCCCCCGTCATGATGCCGAAGGCAGCGTCACGACCACCGCGGTGGTCGTGACGCTTGCCTTCCCCAAACGCCGCGACCCGCTCGCCGAATACCTGATCGGCAGCTCCCGCGCGGCCCTCATCCGCCACCTGCCTTCTTCCGTCAGCTCGGAAGTCAAGACCGTGGTGGTCGACGAGGACAAACCCAAAAAGAAGAAGACCCTCGACCTCGGCCTCGAACAGCTCGCCGAGGTCCGGCACATCATCGGCGTCGCCTCCGGAAAGGGCGGCGTGGGCAAGTCCACGGTGGCCGTCAACCTGGCCTGCGCGCTGGCGCGCCTGGGCTACAAGGTCGGCCTCGCGGACGCGGACGTCTACGGCCCTTCGGTCCCTGTGATGACGGGGACCGAGGGCGCGACGCCCGCCGCCGAGCCCGGCGAGGAGGAGGGCAAGGAGCTCATCATCCCGCTGGAGAAATACGGCGTGAAATGGATGTCCATCGGCTATTTCGCCAGCCGGGGCCAGGCCCTGATCTGGCGCGGCCCGATGGCGTGCAACGCGCTCAAGCAGATGATCCTGCAGGTCAAATGGGGCCCGCTGGACTTCCTGCTCATCGACATGCCCCCGGGGACGGGCGACATCCACATCAGCCTCGTGCAGGACATCCCGATGGAGGGCGCCGTCATCGTGACGACGCCGCAGGCCGTGGCCCTCGCCGACGTGGAGAAGGGCGTCAACATGTTCCGCAACGAGAACGTGAACCGTCCCATCTTCGGCCTCATCGAGAACATGGCCTGGTTCACCCCGGAGGAGCATCCTGACGAAAAGTATTACATCTTCGGCCGCGACGGCGGCGCAGAGATGGCCAAAGAGCTGGGCGTCGACCTGCTCGGCCGCATCCCGCTCGTGCAGGGCATCCGCGAGAGCGGCGACGCCGGCGAGCCGGTGGCGCTGGGCGGCCGCCCGGACGGGCTGGCCTTCATCGAGCTCGCCGGCCGCCTGGCCGAAAAACTCGGTTAAAGTATGATGGAAGTCCGCGCCAAAAAGGCCTTAGGCCAACATTTCCTGACCGATCAGGGCATCGCACGAGGGATCGTCGATGCGCTGTCGGTGGCAGCTTCTGCCCCGGCAGACTTACCAAGAGACGTGCTGGAGATCGGGCCGGGCATGGGCGTGCTGACGCAGTATCTGCTGCAGCGCGAAGACATCGACCTCAAACTGGTGGAGCTGGACGGGGAGAGCGTGGATTATCTGCTGACCCATTTCCCGGGGATGCAGGGCAAGCTGTACCAGGCCGACTACCTGCGCCTGGACATCCACAGGCTGTTCCCGGGCGCCTACCGCGTGATCGGGAACTTCCCCTACAACATCTCCTCCCAGATCTTCTTCAAGATCCTGGACGACAAGGACCGCGTCCCCGAGGTGGTCTGCATGATCCAGAAAGAAGTCGCGGAGCGCATCGCCGAGAAGCCGGGCAGCAAGACCTACGGCATCCTGTCGGTGCTGCTGCAGGCCTGGTATGAGATCGACTATGTGATGACGGTCGGCTCCGGCGCCTTCGCCCCGCCGCCCAAGGTCCAGTCGGCGGTGATCCGCCTGCGGCGCAACGCCCGCACGGACCTCGGCTGCGACGAGCGCCTCTTCAAGACCGTCGTCAAGACCGCGTTCAACCAGCGGCGCAAGACCCTGCGCAACGCGCTCAAGCCGCTGCTGCCGGAAGGCTTCGACGCCTCCGACCCCGTCTTCGACCTCCGCGCCGAGCGCCTGGGCGTCGAAGACTTCGTCGCCCTCACCCGCCGCCTCTCCGCCTGACCGGAGCCGTCCATCTCCCTGACTTTTTCACTCAAATGCTGTTGAGGGTCCACGCAATGGACCCTCAACAGCATTTTGGGCCTTTTTTGACGTTGAGGGTCCAGTGGTTGGACCCTCAACAGCACTTGACCTTGATGGTTTTCAAAGTTTTGACTATCTTTCGACAAACTTTGACTATGAAACACTATTTCTTTATATCTACCGCCCACCTGGCGGATCGCCTCTGGTTCCGGGACGAAGAGGACTTTATCGCAGCCATGAACTATGTAGCCGTCGTCGCATTCCTGACGGGGTGCAAGGTTCTGGCTTTTATTCTGATGTCCAACCACGTGCACTTCGTGCTTCTCTGCAGCCGCGAAGAAGCGGAGGATTTCATGCGCAGGTTCAAGCGGCTATATGCCGCTTATTACCAGAAGAAATATGGCGTATGCGAACTGCTGCGCCGAAACGGCGTGGACTTCCAGGAAGTCCGGGAGGGCGACGAGTCTCTGGAAAGGGCCATTGCCTACGTGTTGATGAACTGCGTGGCGGCCAACATTTGCCTGGACCCAGCTGCCTACCCTTGGGGCACAGGAAACATCCTTTTCAACTACCACCCGTTGCCGGAGACCCGCCTGGGAGATTATTCCGGACGCGCCCAGATCCGTATCCTGAGAAGCAATGTCAAACTGCCGGCGGACTATCTGCTTGCGCCGGAAGGATACATCCTGCCCCAATCTTATATCAGCGTCAAGGGGCTTGAGGCGCTGTTCCGTTCCCCGAAACGGCTCCATTATTTCCTGCGGGCATCTTCGAAAGCCCGGCTGCGCATGGAAGGAAACGCCGCCCCGGGTTTCCGGGACCAGCTGATACTGGCTGCCTGCGGAGACCTCTGCCATACGCTGTTCAGGGCTGACCGGTTCAGCGATTTGTCCCTGAATCAGAAAGCGGAGATGCTCCGGCAGCTCGGCCGCCGCTTCAGCGCCGACATCAACCAGCTTTGCCGCGTGACGGGTATCCCTTATGCGGAAGCGGCCCGCCTGCTGGACTGTATCTAAGCCTAGCTGCGGCGGCGGAAGGCGGGGAGGAGGGCGCCGAGGAGGGCGCCGAGGGCGGCCAGGAGGAGCAGGATGGAGGTGGCGCGGGAGATGGCCTCGCCCTGCCGGTAGGACGGCGGATCGAAGCGCATCACGAGCGTGTGCGCGCCCGCCGGCACCTGTGCGGCGCGCAGCAGCGAGCCTTCGAGCTCGATCGGGAGCTCCTCACCGGTATCCTCTACCGTCAGTTTCCAACCCACGGGATAATAGACTTCGCTGAACACGAGCCGCGCGGCCTCCGGGCTGTCATAGCGGTAGCGGAGCTCGTTGGGCGCGTAGGAGGTCAGCTCAACCTGCCCGTCCCCGTCGGCGAACCAGGCGTTGCCCTTGGCGTAGGGGTAGCGGAGCGGCGGCGTGTCGCCGTCCAGGATGATGTAGCGGCAGTTCATCTGCGCGAGGCCCGGGAGCTCCGGCAGGGCCGCTTCGGCCTCTTCGAGGGTCGTCGCTCCGCCGAGCGCCTTATAGATCCGGTTGAGTTCGCCCGTCAGGGTGTGCTCGATGAATTCCTGGTAGCGCTGCAGCTTGGCCGGCGAATAGCCGCCGATGTTCTTGTGCCAGTAGGACGGGTGCGAATCGTTGAAGACGTTGACCGACAGGTCCAGGACGCGGAAAGAAGGATCCGGGTCCGCGAGGATCATCTCGTCCGCCGGACGCTTGTTGAACTGGCTCTGGAAGGCGCGCGGCGACACGAAGTCGTCCGCCGACAGGTAGCGCTTGCCCACGAAGCCGAGGTCCAGCAGGACCAGGGCGGCGACCAGCAGCGCGGCTGTCAGCCTACGCGACTGCCGGGCGGTCCCCCACCACAGCAGCAGGAAGGCGCAGGCGATCAGCACCAGCGAGCGCAGCGCGTCCATCACCAGCAGGTAGCGGCGGTCGGCGGCGAGCGCGGAGACGAGCACGTCCGGCTGGCCGTCGTCAACGCTGCCGGAGAAGGACCCGGCGATGCCGGGGAAAAGGATGCAGAGCAGGCAGAAGCCGCCGGTGATGGCCGCGGCGATCCAGCCCTTCCGGCGGAAGAACGCGGCCGCCTCCGGCTGCTTCACGATGCGGTCCAGCACCAGGAATCCGAGCATCGGCAGGGTGAACTGGAGCACCACGAGGGCCATCGAGACCGTGCGGAACTTGTTGTAGAGCGGCGCGACGTCGTAGAAGAATTTCGTGAAAGCGAGGAAATGGCTGCCCAGCGCGAGCAGCACGGCCAGGACGGTCCCGGCCACGATCCACCACTTCTCCTTGCCCTTGAAGGCGAACAGGCCCAGGACAAACAGGAAGATGGTGATGGCGCCCATATACATCGGCCCGGCCGTGAAGGGCTGCGGGCCCCAGTAGAGCGGCAGATGCTTGGCCGTCTCCTTGAGGTTGGGCTGCCCGGCCCGCTTGAGCAGGTCGTAAGTTTCAGAATGCTTCGGATCGACCGCGCCGGCGGACGAGCCGCCGTTGAAATTGGGGACCAGCAGGTTGGGAAGCTCTTCCCAGCCATAGGACCAGGCGGTCGCGTAGTCGAGGTCGAGGCCTTTGGCGCCCTCGCCTCCTTCGGCCGCCGCCGTGCTGCCGCCGCGCATCGAATACGGGGTGTATTCCATCGTGGGGAGGAGCTTGGTGGCGTTGGTCGCGATGCCCGCGACGCCGAGGACGATCAGCAGGCCCGACGCGGCGAAGAAACGGCCCCAGGCGGGCTTCTGCGCCTTGTCGCGCAGCAGCGAGACCACCAGCACGATGACGTAGATGAGGATCAGCAGCGCCAGGTAGTAGGTAATCTGCGGGTGGTTGGCCTTGACCTGGAAGCTCAGGAACAGGCCGAAGCCGGCGGCGCCGAGCACGGCGCCCGGCAGCCAGTTTTTCTTTTTGATCTGGTTATATGTATAGATCAGCGCGGCGAGCACCCAGGGCAGGAACGCGAGAGCCTGCATCTTGGTGTTGTGGCCGACCTGGATGATCTGCAGGTTGTAGGAGCAGAGCGTGACGGCGATGGCGCCGCCCACGGCCACCAGCGGGTGGATCCCCAGGGCGAGCATCAGCAGCCAGGCACCGAGCAGCGACAGGAACAGGTAAGTGGCCGGGCGGCGGCCCAGGAGCAGGAAATCATAGATTTTCTGCGTCCAGTCGCCGCGCGTGGAGGCGTGGATCGTGGCGGTCGGCATGCCGCCGAACATCGACTCCGTCCAGGCCGTCTGGTCGTCGGGATGGGCGGCGTTCCACTCCATCATCTCGTGCGACATGCCCTGCCAGCCGGAGATGTCGCTCTGGTTGACGATTTTCCCGCTCAGGACCTGCGGGACGTAGGCGTAGGAAAGGACGAGCAAGCCGACAATGATGCCGGCGTACATGAGGATTTTCTTCTTCATGGCAGTATTTGGGTCAATTGCGCCGTGAGGGAGCGGCGGCTGTATTTCTCGATGCCGGTGGCTTCCGGATGCTCCGCATCCAGGAAGGCGAGCAGCTGGTCACGCTGGTCCCAGTCGAACATCTCCCCGGCCCCGGCGTCCCGCAAAATCTGCGCCGCGGCGCCGTCCGGCTGGCCGATGCCCAGCACCGGACGCCTGGCGGCGAGATACTCGAAGATCTTGCCGGGCAGGACCTTGGCGTATTCGGGCTCCTGGCGGAGCGGGAGCAGCAGGATGTCGGCCGCGCGCTGCTCGCGGACGGTCTCGTCGTGGGGCAGGTAGCCCAGCTCGACGAGGTTGTCGCCGAGCCCGCGGGCGCGGATGGCGTCCGTGATGGCGGCGTCCACCTTGCCGGCGAGCCGGATCTGCAGGCGGGCGCGGAAATCCGGGTCCGCCTGGCAGCGCTCCGCCAGGACGTCCCAGAGGTTCAGCGGGTTGCCGTCCGCCGCGAACAGGCCGGTATGGACCAGGCGAATCTCCGTGCGAGGGCGTTGTGGAGCCAGGGTGTCCAGGGATTTCCCGGACCCAATTTCCGGGTCCGGGAAACCCTGGACCCCTGGTGCGGGAGAAAGAGATTCGCCGACGAAGTCGGATTCGTCGAAACCGTTGGTGATCAGGACGACCGGCGTCGTGGTCTTGGAGCGGAAGTCCGCCGCCACGGGCGGGCTCACGCTGATGACGGTGTCGGCCTCGTCCAGCACCGACTGCTCCAGGCGGCGGTGCCTGCGGTCGGCGGCGGCGGACAGGCCGAGGTGCTTGTAGTAGAACATTTCCGTCCACGGATCCCGGAAATCGGCGATCCAGTGCACGCCCAGGGCGCGCTTGAGGCCCCGGCCGATGAGATGCACCGACTGCGGCGGGCCCGTGGTCACGACGGCGTCGACGGGGTGCTCCTTGAGGTATTTAACCAGGAAACGGACCGACGGGCGCACCCAGCCGATCCGCGGATCGGGGATGAAGCAGTTGCCCCGGATCCATAGAGAAAGACGTTGTTTCCAGTTTTTGTGCTGGGCGTTGACGGGATTGACCTCGGCGCCCTTCTTGCCGCCGGTCAGGCGGCGGTAGATTTCATATGGTTCGGTGATGTGGGTCTTGATGACTTCAGCGCAGTCCGGGATGTCCGTGAGCAGACTCTCGTCGACCGCCAGCTGCTCGGGATTCTCCGGCGTGTAGATCACGGGCTGCCAGCCGAACCCGGGCAGGTATTTGCTGAACTTCACCCAACGCTGGACCCCCGAACCGCCGGTCGGGGGCCAGTAATAGGTGATGATCAGGATGCGTTTCACCGCTTGTAGCCTTCGAGGTTCGCCTTGACGGTCTCCCAGTCGTAGTACGGGCCGACGACCGGATCCAGACCGCGGAGCTTGCGCTCCTGCTCCTGATAGAGGAACTTCACGAGGACGTGCCCCGCCTTGTTCCGATAGAAGACCATCTGCAGGTTGCTGGCCATGCAGATATTCCAGAAACCGAACCACTTCTGGCAGATCTCGTCGACCTCCAGGCGTTCGCCCACGCCCTCGACGCCGAGGTAGCTGGCCAGGGCCATCAGCGGGTAGTCGTGGCCGAAGCGCAGGTCGGCGGCGTAGTTGCCCTTGGCGAGCGCCTCGTCGGCCTTGTTCACGATATCCTCGACGAGCGACCTGGCCATCGGGACGCGCTCCATGCCCACCTCGACGGAGTTGCAGTGGCCCAGATAAAGGAACATGTTGTTCTGCGCCCAGCGACGGTAGATGGCGTCGAAGGGAAGCACGGAATAGAGGTCCTCCTCGATGTCGAAATCCTCCGCCACGACGGCCGTGTCATAAACGTCGGAGGTGAACTGGCGGGCGCTGGGCACGAACTTGCGGGCGGCCACCGGGTCGGTGAACACGGTGGAGAGCACGCCGAGCGAGTCGTCCGGCACCTGGCGCAGCCACTCGAAGCTCTTGCGCATCGCGCGGGACGTCATGCGCTCCCAGCCCTTCTCGTTGTCGAGATAGTCCATGAACTTCTCGCCCGTGTCGAGGCGGACCTGCAGCTTGGGATTCTGCCGGATCAGGGAGTTGGTGAAGGAGTTCATGCTGATGATGCAGCGCTGCACCGTGCTGGAGAAGGCGCGGACATTCTTCTGTCCCTTGAACACGCCCGGATAGCGGTTGTAGAGGCGCTCCGCGATGGCGGCGTGCTCGCGCGCTCCGCGCTGCGAGAGGCGGCCGTCCATGCCGTCCCAGCCGGCCAGCACGTCGCGTGCGCCCTGGAGCAGCATCTCGCCGGCAGGCGTGAGGAGGCCTTCCTGCTGCGCCGCCTCCAGGGTGGCGATCACGTTGTTGTAGGCCTTGCCGCCCCAGTTGGAGCGGGAGCCGTGGCGGCCGTAGTGGCTGACGTAGACCGGCTTGTAGCCCCTGGGCGCCGGCGTATCATATATAGGAAAGAATTCGTAGGAATTCAGATTATTGCCCGCGCGGGAATGCTCTTCCTGCAGGGCGCGCACGGCGGTTTCGGACCGCCAGGGCTGCGCGAAAGCCGCTGTCGCACAAAGGCAGAACAGGGCAAGGAGAATGAAAAACGGTTTTCTCATGCAATCAGTTATTCGTTCAGTTGTCTGTATGCAAAGATAGGTATTTTCTCCTTTCGGCCTCGGTCGCGGACCAAGAGTTCCATTCGATTTCACGCCATTTTTTTGTACATTTGTACTTCACTTTAAATTTTATGTCAAAGAAAGGTGAAGATACTCCGATGCTGAAGCAATACTTCAGTATCAAGGCGCAACACCCCGAGGCCGTGCTCCTGTACCGGGTCGGCGACTTCTATGAGACCTACTCCGACGACGCCGTGCTGGTCAGCAAGGTGCTCGGACTCGTGCTCACGCGCCGCTCCAACGGCGAGAAGGGCGACACCCCGATGGCCGGCTTCCCGCACCACGCCGTCGACAGCTACCTCCAGAAACTCGTGCGCGGCGGCTACAAAGTGGCCATCTGCGACCAGCTGGAGGATCCCGCGCTCGTCAAGAACAAGCTCGTCAAGCGCGGCATCACGGAGATCCTCACCCCGGGCATCGCCTTCGGCGAAGGGATGCTCGAACAGAAAGAGCACAACTATCTCGCCGGCCTGACCTTCGAGGGCCAGAGCTGCGGCGCCGCCTTCCTGGACGTGTCCACGGGCACTTTCCAGGTGGCGCAGGGCAGCATCGACTACATCGGCACGCTGCTCAGCTCCCTGCAGCCCAAGGAGCTGGTGGTCCAGCGCGAGGTGCTGCGCGCCGTCAAGGAGCGCTTCGGCGATTTCTATACGACCGGCCTCGACGAATGGGCCTTCGTGCAGGACGCCGCCGTGGAGCGGCTCTGCAAGCAGCTCAAGGTGCAGAGCCTCAAGGGCTTCGCCATCGAGGGATTCCCGCTCGCGGTCTGCTCGGCCGGCGCGCTGCTGGTCTACCTGGAGCAGACGCAGCATGCGGGCCTGGGCAACATCTGCTCGATCGGCCGCATCGACGAGGAGAAGTTCGTGTGGATGGACAAGTTCACCTTCCGCAACCTGGAGATCTTCCAGAGCAACGCGGGCCGGGAGGGGGTCAGCCTGGTCGATGTCATCGACCGCAGCTGCACCCCGATGGGCGCCCGCCTGCTCCGCCAGTGGCTGGCGATGCCGGTGATGGACCTCAAGGAG
>LUZH01000300.1 GCA_001602885.1 Bacteroidales bacterium Bact_16
ACTTGATGTTGGGTTCTTCCAGGCCGAGGTGTTTCTTCTTGTCCACCACCTTCAGCACGAGGCCGAGCAGGAGGGCCGCCACGCCGAGGCAGGCGAGCATCACGAGCGGGGCGGTGTAGTTGTACTGCGTCGGGTCGGTCACGCCGGGGTTGGTCTTGTCCAGCACCTTGCCGATCAGCAGCGGGAAGAGCCACAGGCCGATGTTCTGGATCCAGAAGATCAGGGCGTAGGCCGAGCCGATCACCTTGGCGTCCACGAGCTTCGGCACGGACGGCCAGAGGGCGGCCGGGACCAGCGAGAAGCTGGCGCCGAGCACCAGGATGGTGGCGTAGGCCACGATGACGCCGCCGACGGCGCTGCCCTTGAAGGACGGCAGCACGAACGCGAAGGTCAGGTGGCAGGCGATCAGCAGGATGGAGCCGAGGACGAGCATCGAGGCGCCCTTGCCGTGGTGGTCGAGGTAGTTGCCGAGGATCGGGGTGATGAGCACCGCGAGGAGCGGGAACACCGCGAAGATGGACTCGGCGGACTGGCGCATATAGCCCATGTAGCAGTAGGTGACGAGCGCGACGAAGGAGAGTCCGAGCAGGAGGAACTGGTTGGTCTTCTTCTTCTGGAAGTTGCTGGCGAAGCCGGCGGCCGCGACCAGTAGCATGATGACGTACTGGATGATGGTGACGTTGCCGCCCGCCCAGAAGGAGCTGGCGTCAGGAGGCGTGAGGGTCAGGTTGCACTGGAGCATGTTGACCGCATACTTCTGGAACGGGAAGATGGCGCTGTAGTACAGCACGCAGAGCAGGGCCACGATCCAGAATCCGCCGTCGGAAAGGATCTTGCCGATGTCGCTGACCTTGAACGGGTCGTCCTTCTCTTCGGCCTCGCCGGTCTGGCTGTCGAGCTTCTTGTCCATGAAGAAGTAGACGATGGTCATGATGAGGGCGATGCAGAGCAGCACCACGCCGAAGGCGACCGAACGGGACACTTCCACCTGGCCGCCGAGCTTGGCGAAGAAGGGCGAGAAGATCATGCACGTGGCGACGCCGAGGCGGGCGAGGGCCATCTCGGAGCCCATCGCGAGGGCCATCTCGCGGCCCTTGAACCACTTGACGATACCGCGGCTGACCGTGATGCCGGCCATCTCGCAGCCGCAGCCGAAGATCATGAAGCCGCAGGCGGCCAGCTTGGCCGAAGCGGGCATCCCGCGATAGAACGGCGACACGCCGAGCTGGTCGAAGCCCGGGATGTAGTTGAGATTCTCGGTGAACCAGGTCTCGAGGCTG
This sequence comes from Bacteroidales bacterium Bact_16, assembly GCA_001602885.1. The sequence continues at coordinate 1,281 of LUZH01000300.1, forward strand.
CTGCCTGCGAAGCCGGGGGCCACGGCGTACCACTTGACGAGGGCGCCGACGAGCATCACGCCGGCCGAGAGGACGGCGGTGAAGCGGACGCCCATCTTGTCGAGGATGATACCCGCGAAGATGAGGAAGAAGACGAAAACGTTGAGGAACACCTCGGAGCCCTGCATCGTGCCGAATGCGGTGGAGTTCCAGCCGCGGGTCTCCTGCATCAGGTCCTTGATCGGGGAGAGGATGTCCATGAAAATATAGGCGCAGAACATCGCCAGCGCGAGCAGCAGCAGGGCGGTCCAACGCATGCCGGCGGAATCGCGCAGCGTCTTTTGGATTTTGTCAGCCATCATTTAAGCTTTTAAACCCGGCCTGGAGAAGGGTGCCAGGCCGGGAAGGATGAGAATTTCGGGATTAGAACGGGAGGTCGTCGGTCGGGCCTTCGTCCATGACGGGGGCTGCGGGAGCGGCCGGGGCAGGCTGCTGATACGCAGGCTGCTGGTAGGCCGGCTGCTGCGGCTGGGCGGGCGCGGGCTGCTGATAGCCGCCCTGGCGCTGGTAGCCGCCGCCCTGCTGGTATCCGCCGTCGCCGGAGCCGTCGCTCTCGCGGCGACCCAGCAGCTGCAGGGTGTCGACGTTGATCTCGGTGGTGTATTTCTCCTGGCCGTTGCGGTCGGTATATTTGCGGGTGCGCAGACGGCCTTCGATATAGAGCTGGGTGCCCTTGCGCACGAAGCGCTCGCACACGTCGGCGGGCTGGCCCCAGGCGACGATGTTGTGCCATTCCGTATTCTCGCGGGTCTCGCC
>LUZH01000301.1 GCA_001602885.1 Bacteroidales bacterium Bact_16
CAGAGCATCAAAACCAAACCCCTCGCCTCCGGCGAAGGGTAAAGGGTTTCGAGGCGCCTGGCGCCGTCACGGATGAAGTCGGCCAGCAGCACTAGGTATGCTCGATGATGGTCGTCAGGAAGGCGGTCATGTCCATCCCGGCGGCCCGCACCATCTTCGGCACGAGCGAAGCGCTCGTCATGCCGGGGATGAGGTTGATCTCCAGGAAGTAGAGGCCGTCGTCGGCCAGGATGTAGTCCATCCGGACCACGCCGCGGCAGCCCAGACGGGCGTAGATCCCGGCGGTGGTGCGCTGCACGAGCTCGCGCACCTCGTCGGAGACGGGGGCGGGGCAGAGCTCCTGGCTGTGGCCGTTGTACTTGGCGTCGTAGTCGAAATATTCGTTGTCCGTGACGATCTCGATCAGCGGCAGCGTGGCGACCTTCTCGCCGTCGAAATAGGCCGCGCAGGTCAGTTCGCGCCCGGTCACGCCCTGCTCGATGAGCACGGTGTGGTTCTCGCTGAAAGCGAACTGGACGGCGGGCTGGAGGTCTTCGGCGCGCGTCACGCGCGTGACGCCGAAGCTCGACCCGCCCTGGGTGGGCTTCACGAACACCGGGAACTTGAGCTCCTTCTGCACCTTGGCGTCAATCTCCGCGGCGTTCATGCCGTGGCGGACGAACACGTCGGGGGCGCAGTTGGCGAGGCCCAGCGCGCGGACATAGCACTTGCAGGCGTATTTGTCGAAGACGATCGCGCAGGTGCTGGAATCACAGGTGCTGCAGGGGATGCCGAGCATCTCGAGGTAGCCCTCGAACTGCCCCGTCTCACCCGGCGCGCCGTGCTGGACGATGTAGGCGTAGTCGAACTTGACGCGCTCGCCCAGGACCTGGATGGAGAAGTCCGTCTTGTCCACTTCCGGGCGCGCTCCCTCAGGGAAGGTGACGCGCATCGAATTGCACTTCTTGGCAGCGACGAGCTGCCACTTGCCGAAGCGGGCGAATATCTCGTATACATCGTATTCGCTCCCGTCGATGCGGGAGGCCACGAACTCGCCGCTCCGGCAGGAAACCTCCCACTCGGAGGAATCGCTGCCATAGATCACGGCGATGGTCTTGTACTTGCTCATATCCTAGTTGAAATAATATTCTTCTTCTTCGTTGCGGGCGCCCGACGCGCCGTCGGTCCCCGAATAGTCGTCTCCGTAGCCGCCCAGGAAGACGCCGTCGGTGGCGCAGTTGAACTGCAGCGCGCCGCCGGTCGGGACCTGGAAGGTGTCGTTCTCCATCGACCAGCCGATGCTCGGGTCGGCGAGGCATTTCTTCATCCAGATGCCCCAGATCGGGAGGGCGGCGTTGGCGCCCTGGCCGAGGGCCGTGGACGTGAAGCGGATGCTGCGGTCCTCGCCGCCCACCCACACGCCGGCCGTGATGTTGGGCGTGTAGCCGATGAACCAGCCGTCGGAGTTGTCGTTGGTCGTACCGGTCTTGCCGGCGATCTCGCCGCGCAGGCCGTAGACGGAGCGCAGACGGTTGCCGGTGCCTTCGTTGACCACGCCGCGCATCAGCTCGACCATCAGGTAGGCCGTCTGCTCGGAGATGGCGTCGCGCTTCTGGTTGGTGAACTCGTCGATCGTGCGGCCGTCGCTGTCGGTGATCCGGTAGACGTACTGCGGCGTGATGTAGGTGCCGTGGGACGGGAAGGTGTTGTAGGCCGCCACCATGTCGAACACGGGGACCTCAGCAGCGCCCACGCACAGGGAATAGACCTCGTCCAGATGCGTCTGGACGCCCATCTGGTGGACCATCCGGACCATGGCGGCCGGGCCGAGCTCCTTCATCAGGAAGGCCGAGACGTTGTTGGAGCTGTGGGCGAGGCCCCAGCGCAGGGTGACCGTCTGGCCGAGCATCTCCTCCTTGTCGGTGCTCCGCGGCGTCCACACGGTGCCGTCAGGCAGCATGAACGACTGCGGAAGCAGGACGACGCGGTCGCAGGGGGTCATGCCCTCCTGCATCGCCAAAGTATAAAGGTAGGGCTTGATGGTCGATCCGACCTGGCGCTTGCCCTGGCGGACGTTGTCATATTTGAAGTAGCGGTAGTTGGGACCGCCGACATAGGCGCGGATGTAGCCGGTGTTAGGCTCGATGGCCATGAAGCCGCAGCGCAGGATGCCCTTGTAGTAGCGGATGGAGTCGTCGGGGGTCATCAGCGTGTCGACGTAGCCCTTGGCGTTCCAGGCGAAGACGCGCATCTTCTCCTTCTTGGAGAACTGTGCGAAGATCTCGGCGTCGGACTTGCCGGCGCGGTGCTGCAGGCGGTAGCGGTCGCTCCAGCGGCGGGCCTGGGCCATCAGCGTCTCCGTCATCTTGGCGGTCACGTCGTTGGCGAACGGGCGGTTGCGCTTGCCGCGGAGCTCGCGGTCGAAAGCCTTCTGGAGATTCTTGCCCAGATGCTCCTCGACGGCCTCTTCGGCATACTGCTGCATCTTATAATGGATGGAGGTATAGATGCGCAGGCCGTCGCGGTCCAGGTCGTACTGGGTGCCGTCGGCCTTCTTGTGCTTGTTGAGCCATCCGTAGATGGGGTCGTCGCGCCAGCGCAGGGAGTCGTGTGCGTAGTCCTCCGGCCACTGGTAGTCGGAGCGCTTGGGGCGCTGGGCCTGCATGTCGCGGCGGAGCATGTCGCGGAAATAAGGCGCGCGGCCGGCATTGTGGTCCTGCACCTGGAAGTCGAGCTTGATGGGGAGCTCGCGGAGCGAGTCGCGCTCGGCCTTGGTCAGGTAGCCGTTCTTCTCCATCTGGCCGATCACGAAGTTGCGGCGCTGCAGGGAATACTCGGGGTTGAGGACGGGGTTGTAGCGCGTGGGTTTGTTGACCATGCCCACGAGCAGGGCCGCCTCCTCGACGGTCAGGTCGGCCGGCTCCTTGGCGAAATACGTCTCCGAGGCGGCCTTGACGCCGTAGGCGCTGCTGCCGAAGAAGATGGAGTTGAGGTACATGTCCACGATCTCCTCCTTCGTGTAGTCGCGCTCGATCTTGACGGCGGTGATCCATTCCTTGAGCTTGATGCCCACCATCTGGAACTTGTTGCTGATCTCGCGGCGCGGATAGAGCGTCTTGGCGAGCTGCTGGGTGATGGTGCTGCCGCCGCCCTGGCTGGAGTCGCGCATCAGGAGGGTCTTGAAGAGCACGCGGCCCAGGCCCTTGATGTCGATGCCGGAGTGCTTGTAGAAACGGGCGTCTTCCGTGGCCACGGCAGCGTGTACGAGGTGCGGGGAGAGCTCCTCATAGCTGACGTAGGTACGGTTCTCGATATGGAACGTGGCGAGGACCTCTCCGTCCTCGGCGATCACTTGTGTGGCGAGCTTGTTGTCGGGGTGCTCGAGCTCCTCGAAGGAGGGAATCTTGGCGAAGATGCCTACCAGCAGGACCAGCAGGAGCACAATGGCGAAAGGAGCCGTAACCAGGATCCAGAACCACTTGACAATCTTCTTCTTGGTGTTCTCTTTCATCGGCAAAAAATTTGTCATAATTA
>LUZH01000302.1 GCA_001602885.1 Bacteroidales bacterium Bact_16
CCGTCGCGGCGGATCGTGAACTCGAGCATGTAGCGCTCGTCGTAGTTGTAGTCGAAGCGGAAGAAGTAGGAGGCCAGGCGCTGCACGTCGAAGCCGCCGGTGCCGCCGCTGGTGCGTTCGTCGTCGGTGGAGCCGATGGCCGAATCAGGGTAGGCCATCGCCGGGTTGGTCTCCTTGAGCTGGTAGTCCGTGCCGGACACGTACACATAGGAGTAGCTCATCGCGGACTGGCCGAGCACGGCGCTGATGAAGTGCTTGCCGAGCTGCTTGCTGTAGGAGAAATAGTTCTCCGTCTGCCAGCGCAGGCCTTCGTTCATGCCCATGTTGACCCAGCTGGTCAGCGTCTGGTTCATCGAGCTCTTGTACTGCTCGAAACCATAGCCGCGGTTGCGCCAGAAGGCGAGGTCCACGCCGTAGCTGCTCTTGAACCTGAGGCCCGGGAGGATGTCCAGTTCGGCGCCGAAGTTGGCCACGAACTTGTGGGTCTTGTAGAGGGTGTTGGACGGCGTGTCCAGGTTGGCGACCGGGTTGGTCAGCTCCTGATAGCCGGTCGGCGGCAGGGAGTAGACGCGGCCGTCGGCGGCCACGATGGCCGTCGGGTGCTCCGCCAGGATGCGGGCCGCCTCGGCCTCGGAGGCGAACACGGGGATGGACGGGTTGAACGCCACGGCCGAACCGAGGATCGAACCGAACTCGGAGTTGGTGGTGATGCCCGTCGAATTGATATTGGAATAGGCGATGTTCGCCGTGATGGTCAGTTTGTTGAGATAGTTGCGGTCCTCCGTCTCAAAGGGGACGTAGGTGTTGTTGGAGCGGAGCGACAGGCGGTCGAAATTGGACTTGCCATAGTTGCCGCCCACGATGCCGTCCTGTTTGAAGTAGCCCAGGGACACGAAATACGTGGCCTTGTCGGTGCCGCCGCTCACGGACAGCTGGTGCTGCGTGATGGTGCCCTTGCCGGCGGCGGCGATCTCGGCCGCGGAGTAGAGCGGCTGGCCGCCGTCGTTGATGCGGCCCTCGTTCATGATCACCATGTACTCGGTGGCGTTGAGGACTTCCTTCTTGCGCCAGGGGTTCTGCCAGCCGTAGCTGCCGTTGTAGGAGATGGAGGCCTGGCCCTTCTTGCCGGTGCGCGTGGTCACGAGCACGACGCCGTTGGCGGCGCGGGCGCCATAGATGGCGGCGGAAGCCGCATCTTTGAGGATCTCGACGGAGGCGATGTCGGTCGGGTTCAGGTAATCGATGCCGCCGTCAACGGGCATTCCGTCCACGATGTAGAGCGGGTCGGAGTTGTTGACGGTGCCGATGCCGCGGATCTTGATCTGGGAGCCGGAACCGGGCTGGCCGGAAGCCTGCGTGATCTGGACGCCGGACACCTTGCCCTTGAGGGCGTCGTTGACCGTCGAAGCGCGGACCGTGTTGAGGGCGTCGCCGTCCACCTTGGAGATGGATGCGGTCACGACGCTCTTCTTCTGGACACCATAGCCGATGACCACGGTCTCTTCCAGCATCTCGGCGTCGTCCGCGAGGACGATGCGGAGTTCGCGGGCGGCCGTCGCGGTCACGCTCTGGCTCTCATAGCCGATGCAGGTGACCTCCAGCTGCGCACCTTCGGACGCGCGGAAGGAGAATGCTCCCGCGTTGTCGGTCATGGTGCCGTTGGTCGTCCCCCGCTCCACTACGAAAGCGCCGACAATCGGCTGACCGGCCGTGTCCACGACGACTCCTTTGACGGAGACGTTCTGGGCCAGGGCGGCCAGGCTCAATCCTAACGAGAGGATCAAAGAAAGAATTTTTTTCATACGCTTTTTTGGAGTTGGTACGTTGGTTATTGTTTGGTGGACGGGGTTCCCCGTCGATGTCTGCGGCAAATATATGGAGTCTGAAAACCCGTTCCGCCGACAAGAATGAAATAGTAGTGGATTGCAAAAATGAACCCGCTGACAATCAGCGGGTTTCAGATTCTGCGAAGGTGTAAAAATGTAGTGATTATGAAAAGCCGGAATCGCTATTTTCCGATCATTTTCACCTGCTCCTCGAAGCGGTCGCGGTCGCCCAGCGCCGCATTCTTGACGGAGACCTTGTAGTTGTAGATGGTGCTCTGGGAATAGTGGAGCAGCTCGGCGATTTCGCGCGAGTCGTCCACGCCGAGGCGGATCAGCGCGAAGATGCGCAGCTCCGTGGTCAGCGCGCCCGGCTTGGGATGGAAGCGCGCGTCCTCGCGGAGCAGCGCGTTGAAGCGGTCCACGAAGTCGGGGCAGATGGCCTGCAGGAAGGTCTGGTCGAAAGTGCGGTAGAACTCCTTGAGGCTCTTCTCCGAGCGGGTCGAGAGCGAGAGCTCCTTGAGGAGCTGCTCGGCCTTGCCCTGCTTGAGGAGGTTGCGGGCGTGGTTGTCCTCGCTCTGGATGAAGTTGACGTTGTCCGAGAAGCGGCGCAGGAAGTCCACGATGTATTTCTCCTTGACCCGGTCGGTGCGGGACAGCTCCTTGTTGAGCTCGCCGAGCGAGCCGTTGGCGGCGGCCAGCGCCAGGTTGCGGTCCGCCAGCTCCTTCTGCATCCGCGACAGCGAGCGCGAGCGGGTGATCAGGAACCACGACAGCAGCAGGAGCAGCAGCGTCAGGGCCGCCAGCAGGAAGGAACTGATGAGGGTTGCGCGCTGGGCGCGGATGCGGCGCGCGGAATAGGCGTCCTCGATCTCCATGAAGAACTGGGAGATCTGCCAGGGGCGCAGCTTGGCGTTGTAGGCGATGGCGTCTTCCTGCGCGATGCGCAGATAGCGGAACGAGCGCTCCACGTCCGTGGGGAGGACGATCTGGGAGATGACAGCAAGCGAAGCGTAGTCCTTGACGGCGTTGATGATGTCGCTTTCGGCCGACTTGACCAGCCATTCCAGGCGATCGTCTTCGCGTCCGCGCATCTCGGCGATCACCGAACGCTCATAGGCGTAGATCGCATAGGCGTGCTCTTCCGGCTTCGTGCCGGCCAGCAGGAGCTGCGCCAAGCTGTCGGCCGCGTCGAGCTTCTCCGCCGTCATCAGCTCGTCCATCCGCAGCACGCGCCATTGCTCCGAGTCTTTCGGCAGCAGGCCGTAGAGGCGCTGCCGGTACACGTCGCGGTCCTGGATCGGCGGCCGCTCCACCATGCCGGAATTGCCCGCCAGATCGCGGCTGAAGTCGTAGAGCGCCATCAGGTAGTCGATCCGGAGCGGCTCGGAGAGGGTGTTCGTGTCGATCTGGGAGAAGAGGCGGTTGTAGGCCTCCATATAGTGACCGGCCTTGGCGTAGAGATGACCCAGGCGGATGGCCGCGCGGTTGTAGCGGTCCACGTCGCGCAGCTGCGTGGCGATGTCGAGGCAGCGCTTGAGGTAGAACTGCGTGGAGTCGAAACTGTAGGAGAAATACTCGTCGGCGGCATACATCCCGTAGTCGAACAGGCGGCGGGGGCCGCTGGTGGAGGCGGCCAGCTTGCGGATGCCCTCCAGCTGGTCGCGCTTGCGCGTCTCGTAGACGGGGCGGGACGCCACATAGCCGTCCAGCTCCGCCAGGCGGTGCGACGGCGACGACGCGTCCCGGCAGGACGGCAGCACCGCGCAGGCAAACAGCAGGAAGATACGGACCGGAAATCTATGTGGCATAACACGACAAAGTTATAACTTATTTCCCGAACGAAATAAAAAATTGTAAAACAAATAAAATATTGTATCTTTGTCGTCCCAATACGGAGAATTCCAAGTTTGGAGACCTTCTGAAGGGTAAGATTGGAGAGGTGGGAGAGTGGCTGAATCCACAGGTTTGCTAAACCTGCATACGGGTAACCGTATCACGAGTTCGAATCTCGTCCTCTCCGCGCAATGCAATCAGCAAACAAATGCCGCACCAGTTGGTGCGGCATTTTTTGTTGGAAGGAGACTACAGCTTGAACTTCTGCC
>LUZH01000303.1:0-1424 GCA_001602885.1 Bacteroidales bacterium Bact_16
GAGCTTGATGAAGCTGATCGTCCGGCCGCAGGTGATGCCTTCGCGGCGGGCGGAGAAGAAGGTCTGGTCGAGATATGAATCAATGCCGGCCCACTGGATGCTGGCGGCGGGCACACCCGCCTCCTCCAGCAGCCAGCGGTTGGCCTTGAAGAGGTCGAGGTGATGGCCGTCGGCCATCGGGACGCCCGTGTAGCCGGGATGGAAGGTCCAGATGTCGTCCAGCGGGAAGCCCTGCTCCTTGAAGAACTGGACCACCTCCTCGCCCACCTGGAAGCTGTCGGGACCGATGGCGGGGCCGAGGACCGCCCGGATGTCGCCGGGAACGCAGCCGAACTCGGATTTCATCACGAACAGGACCTTCTGGCTGATGCGCTGCACCGTGCCCTTCCAGCCGGAATGGATGGCGGCCACCACGCGGCGCCGGGGGTCGTAGAGGAGGACAGGCACGCAGTCGGCCGTGTGGACGCCGATGGCGACGCCGGACAGGCCGGTCACCAGCGCGTCGTAGCCGTCCAGCTCTTCCTTGCGCGTGTCGGGACGGTCCACCACGGCCACACGGAAACCGTGGACCTGGTGCGCCTGGATGACAGGATATGGAAGCTTGGATTCGCGGCGGGTCGAGAAAGCCTCGACGCCCGGGCCGAGATCGTACTGGATAGACGTGTCTAGGGTCATAGCAGACACAAATATACTGAAAAAAACGCTAACGGCGAACACGCAGGACCGAAATGCCCAGCGCCCGGGCGTTCGCCCGCAGGTAGGCTTCCAGCGTACGCGGCTCGACGACAACCTTTTTCGCGGAAGTCGACGCGTGGATGAAAGTCAGGCGGTCGCCCGGCTTTTCGCGGTACGCGATCACGACGTGGGAGTAGTCCAGCCCGTCGACCGAAGTCGCGATGCAAAGGATGTCGCCGCTCTGGATGCGGTCCTCCACGGCGGCCAGCCCCTCTTTCGGGATATAGAAGCGCGGCATCGCGCTCACGCGCGCTTCCATGGCGCGGATGCGGCCGCGGTTGTCTTTCGCGTATTGCGATTCCCCTTTCAGGGGCGCGTAGCTGTCAGGATGCTTGGACATAAAGTCGATCTCGCGGGCGTCCCGGACGCCGCCCAGCGCCTCGCTGAGGTCTTCGAACACGCCCGTCTGCTCGCCCTGCCGGATCCACTCCGTGGTGTAGTGCAGGCGCGAGGCATAGCCGTCCACGACGCCGTCGCGGTAGCGCGTGCCCCGCAGCGTCTGCGCCAGGTCCTCGAAAGTGGCCAGCGCGCCTTTGCGCTGCACGGTGAGCACGAGGCCCAGGCAGGTCTCGGCGAAAAGGATACAGTCGGTCCGGGTGAGGTAGATGCGGAGCCGCTCCTCGCGGCCTTCCTGCGTGCCGGCCTCGTAAGGCTGGCCCAGCAGGTGCTTCGCCGCGCGGACCATCTGC
>LUZH01000303.1:1488-1755 GCA_001602885.1 Bacteroidales bacterium Bact_16
AGCGACAGCAGGAAACGTCTCATTTCTCTTTGATCATAGCCTTGCCGGTGCGGCCGTCGATGCAGATCTGCAGGTCCTCCTCGAAATGCACCTGGCGCAGGAATTCCGTCTCGAACGACGCGGGCATCGCGTCGAGCCGCGCCGTGTCGAAGCATTCACCTTCGCGGGCATAGGGATTGACGTTGACGTAGCCGGCGTTGAAGGAAGTCATGTTCTGGAAGAAATGCGTGCCCTGGCTCGGGTCCACGCGGAAATTCTCCAGGCAGC
>LUZH01000304.1 GCA_001602885.1 Bacteroidales bacterium Bact_16
AAAGCTTCTCGCGGCTCTCGCCCACATCCTCTTCCGGCAGGTCGCCGGCAAGCGGGACGGTCCTGCGTCTGCGCAGCTGGTCGACGGAGACGTTCCGGACCGTCCGTACCAGCAGCGCCTCCGCTTCCCGTTCCGTTTTGACGGGGTAGCGGGTCCAGAGCCGCACGAAAGCATCCTGCAGCGCATCCTCGGCCGCGTCCGCGTCCGTGAGCATCTTCCCGGCCCGGGCCATCAGGCGCTGTCGGATCCGTTGGTATGTCTCAGTCAGGATGTCTGCCATACTGTAAGTCAACCCGCCGTCAAGGACGGGCGGTCAAAGGAGCCCCATAGGCCGCGTTGGCGCGGTACTGGGGCGCATAGAGCGATTCGACCGTGACCACGGGGGCCGCGAAAGTGCCGGCCTGCGTCACGAAGAAGGATTCCTCCCACTTCGTGGACTCTTCCGGACACACGTCGAGCCACCAGCACGTACGATCCACGCGGACATCGCGGTAGCACTGGACACGGCGCGCCCAGAGGCCGTCGACCAGGATCGGGCGGACATCGCCCGTCACCTGGCCGGAGAGCTGGTCGACCGGCAGGAAGCAAGCTTCGCGGAAGGCGTCCAGCCGGACGAAGGAGCGGTTCTCCGCGCTCCAGAGCTCATAGGCGGCGACGACCTTGTCGCCCACCAGGAGCGTGTCGCCGGGCTGCAGCTTGACACGCTTGCCGTCCTGCTCCAGATAGAACTTCCGGTCGACGCGCATGCCGTTGCCGGCAGCCTGGATGTTCGCGAACGGGAGGGTATCGGAAGCGGTCAGCGTCACGATCTGGCGGTCCAGCAGGCTGGCCGGCGAAGACAGGATTACCTGCAGCGCGTCCACGTAGGCCGGCTCGCCGGTCCAGGACTGCGTCTCGTTCTGGAGCGCCAGCCAGAGCCGCACGCCGTCGGAGACACGGCCCTCAAGCAGGCCTGCGAGCAGGGTATGGGCATAGACCTCCGAGGAGAGCAGGCCGCGGTAAGGCAGCACGGCATTCGGGTAGTAAAGTCCGCCGGACGGGTGCCGCACGGCGTATTGCTCCAGCGTGATGAGGTCGCGCTGAATGGTCTTCTCGAAGCGGGAAGACGCAAAGACCACTTCGCCCCAGGCCCGGCCGAGGGCAAGGCCCGCCTCGGAGGCGGTCAGGTTGCGGAGCGTCCGCACGCGGCGGGCCTTGTCCAGGATCCAGCCGTTGGCGTAGTCATAGCGGCCGGGGGTCAGATACTTCCGCGCATAGCTGCGGAAATCCCGGATCCGGTAGCGGCGGACCACCTTATTCTCCACCAGCTTCAGGTCGAAGGGGACGGAAGCCCACATCGCCCGGATGTCCATATACTCCGCGTCGGAAATGCCGCCGCACCAACGCGGGCTCCAGTTGCCGAACTGGCAGCAATCCAGATAGTGGACGGTCTGCGTCATGTCCGGGATGGCGATGCCCTTGTCCCGGAGCACGGCCATGCGCTCCAGGATGGTGGCCGTCACGGCCGCCGAGGATTCCATCCCCTGCGTCCAGGCGAAGCCGCCGTCCTCGCAGCGCAGCGCCAGGAGCGGGGCCAGCGTGCCGGTCGTATCGCGGCCCAGCAGCGCCCGGGCGTAGAAGTCGGCCGAGAGCGAGAGGGCGTCCGGATCTTCCGGCACCGTCCATTGCGCAAGGCCCGCTTCCGCTATTTCGCGGAGCGTCCGGTACGTCACGTCGGCCTTGTCGCCGGGCGTGTTGACGAACATCCTGCGGAGCGAATCCACGGCCGCCGGCCCGGCCAGGGCCGAATGGACCTCCGTGATCAGCTGCTCCGCCCGGTCGACCGGCACAGAAATGCGCACGGCGTCGCTGAAGCCGTCACCCTCGAACACCAGCTGCAGGTTCAGTTTCGGCTCGTCCCACCAACCCACGAACGAGGGCTGGAAGGAAGGCGGGGCCGTGACCGTGAACATGGCCGAGGAAGAGCCGCCGGCCGGGACCGTCAGGTCCGCCGCCTGCGCGTAGGTCGGCTGCCGGTCCTCCACGGCGTCTTCCATCTCCACCCGCAGATACAGGCGACCGGACAGGGTGTCCGGGGAGATGTTCGACACCGAAGCGGAAAGCATATACCGGTCTTCTTCGTACAGATAGCGCGGCGCCGTCACGGAGATCTGCACCGGGACCGTCACCACGAAATCCTGCTGCAGGGTGGCGTTCCGCAGGTCCGGATCGTGGGCGAAGACATTGACGTGATAGGTGGACAGCTTGTCGGACGTCCGGAAGGTGACATCGAGTTTGCCGTCCTTGTCGGAATGGACGAACGGCTCGAAGGCCAGCGCCTCGGAGAAGACGGCGCGGAAGTCGGCATCGGAGAGC
>LUZH01000305.1 GCA_001602885.1 Bacteroidales bacterium Bact_16
AGCGGCAGGTCGGAGACCTTGCCGTAGTGGATGGTGATGGCGAGGTTCTCGCGCGGGTCGAGCTGGAAGCGGACCGGGTCGGAGACGGCCTCCGCGCCGGGCGCCATCGTGACGCCGCGCTCGCCGCCGAAGGTCAGCGCGACGCTGCTGCCCGCCACGGTCTCCGGGCTGGCGCCCATCGTGGCGGCGCGGGCGATCTCCACGCCGAGGATCTCTGTTTCGGTCTCGTTGAAGATATTGGACAGGTGCAGGCGGAGTTCCGTGCCGCCGACCGACACCTGCACGATCTGCCGGAAGGAGTTGCCCTCCAGGCCGGGCTGCGGCGGGCGGTTGTGGGGTTCGGCCACCTGCAGGGCCGTGGCCCAGGTGGTGACCCAGTCATGGGTCTGCGAGCAGGCGCTCAGCGAGAGCGCGCAGCAAGAAAGGAAGAGAAGGATCTTTTTCATGGTTCGGTAGATTTTGATTATTCAGGACGACGGAAATTGCGGACATCGACCAGGACCGGGCGGCGGTTCTCGTCGTGGACCGGCATCCCGAGACGGTCGGAGCGGAGGACCTGGAAGACGAGCGAGTCGATCGGGCGCTCGAGCGGAAGGGCCTCCTGCGGCAGCGGGCGCTGCGAGAAGGTCTGGAAATAGCCCACGCAGGCGTCGCGCCACCATTCGGCGTCATGCTGCTGGATCTCCAGCTTCGCGGCCGTCTCGGCGAAGAGCGCCGGGGCCACGTAGGGCTCCAGGCCCGCCCAGGTCCGGCGGAACGCCTCGACCTGGCGCACGCCGGCGTCGTAGTGCAGGCAGATCTCGTCCCAGAGGCTGCGGCCGGACTTCATCTGATAGTCCCACGGCAGGTGGTGGAACCAGAGCAGCAGCTCTTCCGGGCAGGTGGCCGGGTCGTTGAAGGTGGAGGCGAGGGGTTCGTTGTACTGGTCGACGTTGTCGGAGCCGCCGCGGGTGCGGTCGAAGCCGATGCCCGCGGAGTCGGCCTTGTGGTAGTAGGCCGGCGTCCAGTCGGGACGGGCGAGGCGCTCCCACGGCATCGGGCCGTAGTGCGTGCCGCCGAAGAGGTGGTGCAGGCCGAGCGGCATCTCATAGTTGACCACGGCCTCGCGCGAGGCCATCAGCATGTCGCGCACCGGCGCGACGAAGCGGGCCGAGAAGGCGGCCTCGGACATGCCGTCCGGCCGCAGGAAGGTCTGGCGGATCCACTCGTCGGCGATCGCCTCGGCATCCAGCTCGGGATTCCAGGCCAGGCGGCCGAAGGCGTACCAGTTGGCCTGGGCGAAGACGTAGCCGCAGAGGTTGGGATCCTGGCCCGTGTTGGCCACGCCGGCGACGGCCATCACCGTCCTGGCCACGGTGGAGCCGGCGCCGTCACGGTAGGTGTCGGCGTCGAAGCACTCCTCCCAGGTGGTGCCGTGGTAGGCCATGTGGTGGGAGAAGCCCAGGTACTCCTGGGTGATCTGGAACTCCATCATCATCTGCGTGTCGTGCAGCTTGCCGAAGAGCGGGCTGAACGGCTCGCGCGGCTGGAAGTCGATGGGGCCGTTCTTGATCTGCACGATCACGTTGTCCGCGAATTTGCCGTCCAGCGGCAGGAACTCCTCGACGGCCTGGTTGGCGCGGTCGGGGCTGGTGGGGCTGTAGACGAAGGCGCGCCACATCACGATGCCGCCGTAGGGGGCGAGAGCCTCGCCGAGCATGTTGGCGCCGTCGGCGTGGGTGCGGCCGTAGTCCTGCGGACCGGCCTGGCCCTCAGGGATGGCGGCGTAGATCTCGGCGGCCTTGTCCTGCCACCATTTGCGGACCTTGGGATCCAGCGGATCGCCGCTCTTCAGGCCGCTCAGGGCGATGGGGCTGGTCCACTTGATGGAGAGGTAGGTCTTGATGCCGTATTCGCGCAGGATCGCGGCGATCTTCGCCACGCGGGCGATGTGCTCCGCGTCGAGGATCAGCGGGTTGGCGTTGACGTTGTTGAGGACCGAGCCGTTGATGCCCACGGAGGCGCAGAGCTCGGCATACTGCCGGATGCGCGCCTCGGGGATGTCGGGCGAGGTCCATTCCCACATCGATTCGCCGGCGTAGCCGCGCTCGACGGTGTCGTCGAGGTTGTCCCAGTGGTTGAGCAGGCGGAGGCCGTAGCGGGGCGCCTCCTGCAGGTCGAGGCCGGGCCCGGCCTGGCCGAGCACCTCGGCGCGCTGCAGGGCGTACACGCCGTAGCGCAGGCCCGCTTCGGAGCCGCCGTCGACGTGGCGGACGCCGTCCGCGTCGTAGATGTGGTAGCCTTCCGCGGGCAGGGCCGGATCGACGGCCGTCTGCACGGAGGCGAGGACTTCTTCGTAGGGACGTCCGGCGGCGAGCCAGAGGTCGGTGCCGTCCTGCGCAACGGGGACGGGTTTCTGGCAGGCGGCCATGAGGGCCGCGCCTGCCAGCACTGTCAGGAACAAGGGTCTATGCATAGCAATACGTTGTTATTCAGCTTGTTTGAAGGCTTCGCTTGGGGCCTTGAACATCCGCCGGGCGTCCCGGACGGTCATGCCGGTCGAGCGGTCGCCCAGGTCCGGGACGTTGAACGACTTGAGGTTGTAGCCATAGAAGCGGGAGCTCTTCTGCGGGAGGACGAACGGCTTGGTGGTGCGGCCGTCGGCGTCGATGTGGCAGAAGTAGGGTTTGCCGTACTGGCCGTCGCCGCGCTTGCTGGCGAACACAAACCAGCGGCTGTTGGAGGACCAGCTGTGGTAGCTGTCGGACTTGTCGCCCTTGACCTCGGTCATCGGACGCGTTTCGCCCGTCTGCAGGTCCATCAGCTGCAGGGTACACTCGGTGTGGAAGAGCGGGAAGGTGCCGTAGTCGGCCGCGCTGAACATCAGCCAGCGGCCGTCCGGCGAAGCCTTGGGATGGCACGCGGAGGCGTCGTGGGCGCGGGCGCTCCAGACGGTGTCCGCCTGCTCGGAGATGCGGCCGGTCTCCGCGTCGAAGGCGGCGCGGACCAGGTCGTATTTGACTTTCTGGATCTCCTGCGGGACCGGGAGGGTGTCGGCCACGCAGTAGTAGACGTAGCGGCCGTCGGCGGAGAAGCACGGGAAGGTCTCGAACTTGTCGGCCCGCGCGGCATGCGGGACGTTGATCATCAGGTTGTTGTCGAAGTCCGCGACCGTCAGGTCGGACGCCGTGTCGTAGACCTCCATCCGCTCGCCCGCCAGGGTGTGGAAGCTCGGGATGATGACGTTGGTCGAGAACACGCCGAAACGGCCGGACGGGTGCAGCTCGCCGTAGACGGTGCCGGAGAGCATGCCCGGGGCGTTGAGCGTGAGCTTGCGCAGCTCGCCGTCCTTGTTGAGGATGGCGCCGCCGTGCGGCCCGCGGATGTAGTACAGGGAATAGTCGCCGCGCGACTGGCCGTGGACGTGGCAGTTCATGCAGGCGTTGTCGGTATGCTTGTAGTCGCAGATCACGATCTCGTCGAAATCCTCGACGCAGCGCTCCACGATGGACACTTCGTTGAACATCTGGTAGGACGGCTCGATGAGGCGGTAGGTCAGGTAGCCGTCGACGGTGTCTTCGGACACGAAGATCTGCCAGCTGTCGCTGACCGGCTTGCCCTCGACCACGGCCGAGGCCTCGACCTGCACGGTCTTGCCGGCCGCGTCGGCCAGGAAGGCCTTCCAGGGGCCTACGCGCCATTCGACTTCGGCGCCCTTGATGGTGACGGAGCGGCCGTCCACGGTGAAGGTCGTGCGGGCATTGCGGACGCCCTTCATCGCGTAGCGGAAATTGAGCGGCGCGATGTTGGCCGGGACGGTCACGTCCTTATAGTCCGGGTAGATCACCAGGGGGCCTTCGCTGCCGGCCACCGCCGTGGCGTTTTCGCGGTCGCCGCAGCCGGCCAGCGCCAGGCAGGCCGCCGCGAGGAGCAATGAAAAGAAAACTCTGTGCTTCATGTCTTATTCCGTTTCCGTTGCTTGCATGTAGTAGTACCAGTAGGTGTTTTTGTAGCGGGAAGGGTTGCGGAAGAACCGGCCCATCCGGTCCACTTCTTCCATCGCGATCCCGTAGCGGGAGAGGACCTGCTCGGTCAGCTCCGACTTCACGCTGAGCCAGATCAGGGCGGCCTGGTGGTAGACCGGCGACGGATCCGGCGACAGGGCGTAATCCTCCATGAAATGGTCCAGGTCGAGGTTCATCAGGTCGTAGCAGCGCAGGTATTCGCGCGCCACCTTGTTGTCGGGATCGGCGTCCAGGAGGTTGACCAGGACGTCGCGGGGGTAGTCGGAGTGGTGGACGAAGTCCCGCTGCGCGAGCCGGGCGCGGCGCTGCGCCAGGTCGGCGCGCGTAGCTTCGTCCTGGCAGCCGGGCATCATGCTCCGGGCCCATTTGCCGTAGAAGAGCGTCTTGCTCAGCAGGTCGAGGTATTTCTGCGCGGCGGCGTCTTCGCCCGAGGCGAGGTTGACGCGGGCCAGGCGGACCAGATAGCGCGCGCCCGTGTGCTTGGGCGACGCCTGCAGCGCGATGATGGCGCCCTGCTCCGCGATGGTCATGTCGCCGACCTGGAACCAGGCTTCACCGGCCAGGCAGTCGGAGAAGGCGGAGCGGTCGGTGGAGATGCGGATCAGCAGGCCCGCCACGCCGTTCTGCGAATGCTCGAAGAGGGCCTGGCTCATGTCGCCCTTCATCGCGTGGGCGAGGTTGTAGCAGTAGCTCGCTTCGGTCATGTAGAGGTCTTTTTCGGAGAGCTTGATGACCTTGTCCCAGCGCTCCCGGGCCACTTCGGCGTCGAGACCGATCACCCGGTCGTAGTTGAAGCGGGGATGGCCCCAGGGCTTGCCGTAGTATTTGTGGAACGGCGCGCCGAGGGCCCAGGCGCCGGCGGCGAGCAGCACCACGGCCGCCACGGGCTTCATCCAGGCGCGCTTGAAGCGCAGCGCCAGCAGCACCAGCGAGAGGTAGGCGAGCATCACGACGGTGTACCGCGTGATGTAGAGGTTGCCCGTCTCGCGGAAGAACGACCAGATATAGAAGGCCGCGCCGATGGCGAGCGAGGGCCAGCGGCCGAGGAAGTGGCGGGCGATCCGGTATGCGACCGTGCCGATGCCCGTGAGCAGCAGCGCCACGACGAGCGGGCCGACGGCCGGCAGGTGGAAGAACTGTTCCAGGAAATCGGTGCAGAAACGGGCCAGCCAGCCCGCTCCACGGTAGGTCTGGAGGATATAGTCCCAGTCGAAGACGAACAGGGTCATCTGTTCGCGGCGGACCAGGTGGTATGGATATCCGATTTGGAAGAAGGCGAATGCGGCCAGGAACGCCAGGGCGGCAGCGATGTGTCCGATGTGGTTGGTTTTTCCTTTCATATATGCTACGCAAATATGCGAAAAATATTTCACTCCATCGCCTGCAGGTAGTAGTACCAGTAGGTGTTTTTGTAGCGCGACGGATGCTGGCCGAACCGGCCCATCCGGTCGACCTCGGCGGCGTCGATGCCATAGCGGGCGACTTCCGCGGGATTGAGCCGGCCGTTGCGGCTCAGCCAGATCAGGATCGCCTCGCGGTAGAGGCGGCCCTGGACCGGGCCGGAAGCATAGTCCGCCATGAAGGAATCGAGGTCGTAGCGCAGCAGGTCATAGCAGAGCAGGTAGTTGCGCGCCAGGCGGTTGGACGGATTGGCGCGCAGCAGCTCGAGCAGGATGGCGCGCGGCTCCTGCGAATGGTGCACGATGTCGCGCCGGATGAGGTTGGCGCGCGCCTGCTCGAGCGCGGCGCGCGTCTGCCCGTCCTGGCAGCCGGGCATCATGCTCCGGGCCCACTTGCCGTAGAAGAGGGTCCGGCTCAGGATGTCGAGGTATTTCTGGGCCGCGCCGTCCTCGCCCGAGACCAGGTTGATCCGGGCAAGGCGGACCAGGAAACGCGCACCCGTGTGCCGGGGCGAGGCCTGCAGCGAGGTGACGGCGCTCTGCTCCGCCACCGTCAGGTCACCCAGCTGGAACCAGGCCTCCCCCGCCATGCAGTTGGTGAAGATGCTCCGGTCGGAAGAGACCGGAAACAGCAGGGTGTAGTGGTAGTTCTGCGGGAAGTCCAGCAGTTTGTCCCCCAGCGCGTCCTGCATGGCCTGCGCGAGGTTGTAGCAGTAACTGGCCTCCTCGACGGACAGGTCCGCCTGCGCGAGCTCCAGGACCCGGTCCCAGCGCTCGCGGGCCACCTCCACGTCGAGGCCGAACACGCGTTCGAGCCGGAAATCGGGGAAGTTCCAGGCCTTGCCGTACTCCTTGTGGAACGGGGCGCCGAGGGCCCAGGCCCCGGCGGCGAGCAGCAAAGCTGCCGCCACGGGACGCAGCCAGGCGCGCCGGCACTGCAACGCCAGCAGCACCAGGGACAGGTAGCCCAGCGCCGCCACCGTGTAGCGCGTGAGGTGGAATCCGCCCGTCTCGCGGAAGAACGACCAGAGGAAAAACGCCGCGGCGATGCCGAGCGAAGGCCACCGGCCGAGGAATTTGCGGGAAATCTGATAGACGGCGGCGCCGATCCCCGTCAGCAGGAGCGCCACGAGAAGCGGCCCGGCGGCCGGCAGGTGGAAGAACTGCTCCAGGAAGTCGCCGCACAGGCGCGCAAGCCAGCCGGCGCCCCGGTAGGTCTGCCCGATATAATCCCAGTCGTATACGAACAGGTCGAGCTGCTCGCGCCGCATCAGATGGTACGGAAGCGCGAGCGCGAAAAAGCCCGCCGCGGCCAGGAAAGCGACGGCCGCGAAAACGCCGGCGGATGACTTGCAGTTCCCTTTCATATAAACGTTTAAAGATACGGAAAATCCGGTAAAAAAGGAAAAGGGCGGTCCTCACGGAGCGCCCTTTTCGTCCAACCAATCTAACTTATAGTATAACCAACAAAAAGGTGATTATTCAGTAGGATAGCCAGGGTTCTGGTACGCGGCCTTCTCGGCCTTGTCCATCTCCATACCGTTGAGCTGCTGCTGCGGGATCGGACGGAGATACATGTACTTCTCGATCGTACGCTTGATCGTCGAAGGGGTGTGGTCACCCCAGCTGGAACCGCTGATGGTGTAGGAACCGGCACGCTCCTCCCAGGTCTGGGTACGGGCGAGGTCGAACCAGCGGAAGCCTTCGCCGTAGAGCTCACGCATACGCTCATCGAGGATGAAGTCGAGGGTGATGGTGGCAGGCGTGGCGGCCACGAGCTCATCACCGAAGTCGGCGACGTACTCAGCACGCTCGCTGTTCTTGTAGGTCCAGTTGCCTGCGCGCTTGCGGAGCACGTTGAGGTTCTCGCGGGCCTTGGCATTGTTGCCGGCCTTGAAGGCAGCCTCGGCGGCGATCAGGTAGAACTCGGAGAATTTGAGGATGTTGTACGGACGGGTGCTGGCGGCGTTCGGGGAACCGAGAGCCTTCTCCTTGTCGTAGTCCGTACGGTAGCAACCGAGCTTCCAGAGGGACGGGAAGGCGATGCGGCTGAAACCGTTGAGGTCGAAGACATAGTCTGCACGGCCGGGGACGGTACCGGCACCGACGTTCGCGCCGTTGGCGTTGCTCTGGGCGTCCGGATAGGTGATGTTGTCAAGAACTTCCGGGATGAAGGAAAGCACGCGGCCACCCTTCGGGATCTCCATGCCGTTGGCACCGGTGACGCTGGCATTCGCGATGCCGGCCTTCTCCCAGTTGCCGTAGTAGGCGGAGGTGAAGGTGCCCTCGAAGCGGGAATCCTTGGTGATGTCCTGGCTCGTGAAGACCTTGATGGCCTCGTGGGTCGGAGCCATACGGGTCCAGGGACGGCCAACCTCCTGGCAGGCCTCGCGCTGCACGACGCCGACGCCGTTGATGTTGAGCGTACCGTGGTTCCAGTTCATCATCCAGCCGGAGAAGTTGTCCGGGGCGTTGCCGCCGGAGTAGCCGAGGCTGGCGCCGTTGTACTGCTCGCTCTTCTCAGTGTGGTCCGCGAAGAGGAGGATCTCCTTGTTGCGGTCGTTCTGGGCGAGGTTGACGTCACGGAAGGTATCCATCAGGCCGTAGGGGCCGGGGTTCGCAATCGCGGTCTCGCAGACGGCGAGGGACTGGGCGAAGTACCAGGCGGCGTCGTGGCCGTTGAGGTCCTTGCGGTCAGCGGCGGGATACGTCGGGATGTCCTTGGGGTTCTCGAGCCACCAGCCGAAGGTCAGGAAGGCCTTGGCCTGGACGAGGCGGGCGACGTTCTTGGTCACGCCACCGACCACGCGCGGCGTGTCGGGAAGGGCGGCAACGGCGGCCTCGAGGTCGGCGAAGATGGCCTTGTAGACCTCAGGGACGGTGTTGCGGACGGAGACGCGGGACGGGGTGCTGTTGAAAGCAAGCTCACCGGAACCCAGGTCGAGGGGCACGCCGCCGAAAGTCTGCACGAGCTGGAAGTAGTACCAGGCGCGGAAGAACTTGGCTTCGGCGATCAGCGCTTCGTCAAGACCGACGGCAGCAGCGTTCTCGATGATGCCGCTGGCGGTGTTGATGTTGGAGAAGGCGCTTCCCCAGAGGACGTCGCCACGGGAAGAAGAAGGATTCATGCTGCCGACACCGGAGAGGTCGGGATCCTTGAAGTTGCCGTCGCCGGACTGGCCGTAGGTGGCTTCGTCGGTGCCGGTGGTGTTGAGGCTATAGTAGTAGGCCTGTCCGTAGAAATAACGGAGAGAGGCATACAGGGAGGTCAGACCACCCTCGACGCCGGCCTGGGTCTGGAAGAAGCCCGGCTCGAAGAAGGTACGCGGCTGCTCGTTGAGCACCTTGTTGCAGGAAACTGAAACGGTGGCGACTGCGGCGAGCGCGGCGATGATGTATGTCAACTTTTTCATATCCGTGTCCGATTAGAAAGTGATGTTGATACCGAAGATGTAGTTGCGGGTATTCGGCGTGTTGGTACCGACGACCTTCTGACGATAGAGATAACCGGCGGATGCCTGGAAGCTGCCATCGTTACCACGGGCGTTGGGTTCGGGATCGAGACCGCACTCGTTGTGGAAGGAGGAGAAGAGGACGAACGGGTTCTGGGCGGTGGCGTAGACGCGGAGTTTGTCGATGCCGGCGCGCTTGAGAGCGGGGATCTTGTCGAAGTTGTATCCGAGGGTGATCGTACCGATCTTCAGGAAGGAACCGTCGAAGTAGGACAGGGTGGAACCGTAGAGCGGGTTGTCGTTGCTGTTGAGTCCGCCCGGACGCGGGTAGCGGGCACCGGTGTTGGACTCAGTCCAGTAGTCGACCTTGATCTGGCCACGACGGCCGGTCAGCATGTTGAGGTAGCCGCTGGAACCGTGGAGCGTGGAGATCAGGATACCGCCGCACTGGAAGTTGCCGAGGATGGTGAGATCCCAGTTGCGATACTGCAGGTGGGTGTTGAAGCCGCCGAGGAACTTGGGATCGGCGTTGATGGGCACCATGTCGTTCTCGTCGATGGCACGGACGGGCTTGCCGTTGTTGTAGTCACCGTGATACTTGACCTTGATGTCGCCCGGCGCGGCGCCCGGCTGGAGGATGGCCATCAGGTCTTCCTCGCCCTTCTGCCACAGGCCGTCATACTCGTAGTCGTAGAGGCAGTTGATCGGCATGCCGACGAACCAGCGGTTGCCGCGGTCCTCGGTCTGGCCGGATGCCAGGGAGACGAGTTTGTTGCGGTTTGCGTAGATGTTGATACCTGCATCCCACTTCCAGTCACGGGTGTCGATGATCGTGCCGTTGAGGGAGAACTCGATACCGCGGTTCTGCGTGTTGCCGATGTTGGCGGTGTAGCTGCCCACGCCGGCGGTGTCAGGAAGCTTGAGGTTGAGCAGGATGTCGTGCGTGTTCTGGCTGTAGTATTCGATCGTACCGGTCAGTCGCTTGTTGAAGAAACCGAAGTCGATACCGAAGTTCCAGGTGTTGGAGTATTCCCAGCCGAGGTCGGTGTTCGGAAGCGTGGACACGAAGTAGCCGGTCGCATAGGAATCGCCGAAGTTGTACGGACGGGTGCCGAGGGAACCGAGGGTCTGGTAAGGGTTGATGGCCTGGTTGGAGGTCTCGCCGTAGCCGGCGCGGAGCTTCAACTCGTCAAGCCAGCCGCTGGCGCCTGCCATGAAGGGCTCGTTGTGGATGTTCCAACCTGCGGAAACGGCAGGATAGGTGTGCCACTGGTGGCCCTTGGCCAGACGCGAGGAAGCGTCGGAACGGACGGCGGCGGAAATCATGTAGCGGTCGGCGTAGGAATACATCACACGACCCATGTAGGAGACCAGGCCGGCCTGCCAGTAGTTGGCGGCGTTGGGGCTGACGGTGATATCCTCGGCGTTGGCCTGACCGATGTTGTAGTACAGGAACTGCTCGTTGGGGATGTTGCGGGCGGACATGCCGTCCTGCGTGTAGGTCGTCTGCTCGGCGGAGTACATGGCGACCACGTTGAGGTGGTGCTTCTCCGCGAAGGTGCGGTCATAGGTCAACAGGCTCTCGAGCGTCCAGTTGACGGTCTGGTTGTGGCTGATGCCGGCGCTGTTGGGGTTGGCGACGTCGAAGTTGTTGACGCCCACGCCCGTGAAGTTGCCGCTCTTGTTGGTGCGGAAGTTGGCGCTGGCGGTCTGCTTGAAGGAAAGGCCTTCGACCCAGGGGGCGCGGACCTCGACGTAACCGGTGTTGTAGGAACCGAAGCCGAAGTTCTCGTTGACCCAGCGGTCGGCGTAAGCCTCGATGTTCTTGCGGGTCGGGATCCAGACGTTGTCGAGCGGCATGCTGGAACGGACCAGGTCGGAACCGTCAGCGGCCTTCGGGTTGAGGATCGGGGTCAGCTGCAGGATGCCGTAGAGGCCGAGCTGGTTGCCGTGGGAACGGCTATAGTTGGTGTTGGTGGAGAAGCCGATCTTGAGCCAGTCGGTGATGTTCTGGTCGAGGCTGCCGCTCAGGGAGATGCGGTCGAAGTCCTGCGTCGGGACGACGGCTTCGTCCTTATAATAAGCGGTGCTGAAACGGTAGCTGCCCTTCATCGTGCCGCCGACGACGCTGAGTTCGTGGTTGCGGACGAC
>LUZH01000306.1 GCA_001602885.1 Bacteroidales bacterium Bact_16
ATACAACTATTTTCTCAAATTACAAACACTTGATTTCCAAGAATTTCATCTATCTTTGTAAAGTAAATCGTTTGAAGATGCTGGATTTTCTTCATTTTTCGTGGATCGACATTCTGGACGTCCTGCTCGTGGCGGCGATCATCTATCTGGTGTTCAGATGGATCCGGGGGTCCACAGCCATCAACATCTTCATCGCCATCATCATCGTGCTGGTCGTCCGCGTGGTCGCGGAAGCCATCGGGATGAAGATGATCTCCGAGCTGCTCGGCACCCTGATCGACGTAGGCGCCATCGCGCTCATCATCATTTTCCAGCCGGAGATCCGCCGCTTCCTCAGCTCCCTGGGCCGCAAGGCCGGCACTACGCTCGAGCGGCAGACCTTCCTGCAGCGCGTCTTCCCCGCCTGGCGGGACCGCCAGATGGACACCCGCGCCGTGCAGGAGATCACCGAAGCCTGCCGGGAGATGTCCACCCTCAAGCAGGGCGCGCTCATCCTGATCCAGCGCAAGAATTCCCTCGAAGACATCATATCCACCGGCGACCGCATCGACGCGGAAGTCGGCCGTCGCCTGATCATGAACATCTTCTTCAAGAACTCGCCCCTGCACGACGGCGCGATGGTCATCAGCGACAACCGCATCGTGGCGGCCCGTTGCACGCTCCCGATCACGGAGCGCACCGACCTGCCGGCGCGGTACGGGATGCGGCACAAGGCCGCCATCGGCATTTCCGAGCAATGCGATGCAGACGTGATCGTCGTGAGCGAGGAGACGGGCGGCATTTCGCTCGTCCGCGGCGGGCTCATCACCGCCATTGACTCCATCAACACCCTAAACCTTCTGCTCGGAGAGAAATCGGAATGACCCACGAACGACTCGAAAGCAAACTGGGATTTGACAAGATCCGCAAGACCATCGCCGACCGCTGCCTGACGGACTACGCCGCCGGGCGCGTCGCCGAGGAGGCTTTCAGTACCGACGCCGCCATCATCCGGCGCCGCCTCGCCCTGACGGACGAGATGCGCCTGATCCTGATGTTCGAGGAGAGCTTCCCGACTTCGGGCTACATCGACGCCATCCCCTTCCTGAGCGCGCTGGAGCGCGAAGGGTCGTGCATCGACGCGATCTCGCTCGCCAAGCTCAAGACCGTCACGGACACGCTCCGCCGGATCCTGCACTTCTTCCATACCGTCAAGGGCGGCATCTACCCGCAGCTGGAGCAGCTCGCCGCGCCCGTGCGCTCCTTCCCGGAGGTGCAGCGGCGCATCGAGACCATCCTGGACAAATACGGCGAGATCAAGGACTCCGCCTCCGACCACCTCTTCGAGATCCGGCGCGACCTCCGCAGCAAGGAGTCGGCGATGTCCAAGCGGGCCGGCGCCATCCTGCGCAAGGCCCAGGAGGAGGGCATCGTGGACGCCGACGCGGACGTGACCATCCGCGACGGCAAGTACCTGATCCCGGTGGCCACTTCCGCCAAGCGCAAGGTCCAGGGCTTCGTCCACGACGTGTCCGCTTCCGGCAAGACGGCCTTCATCGAGCCGGCCGAGATCATCGAGCTGGAGAACGACATCGCGGAGCTCCGCTTCGAGGAGACGCGCGAGATCCAGAAGATCCTGTTCGAATTCACGGAGTTCCTCCGTCCCTACCTGCCGGACCTGCTCGCCGGAGCGGCGTTCATCGGCGAGGTGGATTTCCTGATGGCCAAGGCCCAGACGGCGCTTGACCTCGTGGCCGGGATGCCCGTCATCTCGGACGACGGCAGCCTGTCGCTGCGCAAGGCGCGCCATCCCTTATTGGAAAAGGCGCTCGCGCGCGAGGGCCGCAGCATCGTCCCCCTCACGGTCACGCTCACGCCGCAGAAGCGCATCCTGCTTATTTCCGGACCCAACGCCGGCGGCAAGTCCGTCTGCCTCAAGACGGTCGGCCTGCTGCAGTATATGTTCCAGTGGGGCATGCTCATCCCCACGTCCGAGAGCTCCGAGCTCCCGGTCTTCGACCGCATCGCCGTGAGCATCGGCGACGACCAGAACCTCGAAGACGACCTCAGCACCTACAGCTCCTTCCTCTCCGACATGCGCGAGCTGCTCGCCGACGCCGGGGAGCGGACGCTCGTGCTCAT
>LUZH01000307.1 GCA_001602885.1 Bacteroidales bacterium Bact_16
CCGAAGAGGATGTCGTTGCCGATCTTGAGCACGCCGATCGAGGCATAGATGTGCGCGCGCATCATATTGGCAAGCGTGAACTTGTCGGAAGCGTTGCGCACGAAGAGCGGACGGCCCTCCGCCAACCCCGTCACCGGCTCGCCGGAGATGTAGTTGTAGGAGATCAGCCCGCCGCAGTCGGGATCGCCTTCGAGCGCCAGGTTGAACAGGCGCACGAAGATCTCGCCCCGGTCCACGGGGACGCCGAGCAGCGCCTGGTATTCCTGGAAGAGGTTGACCCAGGCGTTGATGTCGGACGTGCAGTTGTTGCAGTGCACCATCGCCACCGGAGCGCCCTCGGGCGTGGTGACGATGTCGATCATCTCGTAAGGCTTGGACAGGTCCTTCTCCAGCACGATCATCGAGAACGAGGACGTGCCGGCGGAGACGTTGCCCGTGCGCGGCCGGACGGCGTTGGTGGCCACCATGCCGGTGCCGGCGTCGCCCTCGGGCGGGCAGAGCGCCGCACCCGGCTGCAGCGTGCCGGACGGGTCCAGGAAGCGGGCGCCTTCCGGCGTCAGGCTGCCGGCGTCCGCGCCGGCGGAAATGCACTTCGGCAGGATGTCACGCAGCTTCCAGGGATAATTGCGCGACGCGATGAGCGCGTCGAACTTGTCCACCATCTGCGCGTTGTAGTCCTTCGTATTCGGATCGACCGGGATCATGCCGGACGCGTCGCCGATGCCGAGGACGCGCTCGCCCGTGAGCAGCCAGTGGACATAGCCCGCGAGCGTGGTCAGGAAGTCGATCTGGGGCACGTGCTTCTCCCCGTTCAGGATGGCCTGATAGAGGTGGGAGATGCTCCAGCGCAGCGGAATGTTGAAATTGAACATCCCGGACAGTTCCGAGGCGGCGACGCCCGTGTTGGTGTTGCGCCAGGTGCGGAACGGCACGAGGATCTTGCCGTCCGCGCCGAACGCCATGTAGCCGTGCATCATCGCGCTGATGCCGATGGAGGCCAGGCGCGTGATCTCGCAGCCGTATTCCTTCTTCACGTTGGCGCGCAGGTCGGCATAGCAGGCCTGCAGGCCGCTGTGGATGGCTTCGATGCTGTAGGTCCAGAGGCCGTCCTCGAGCTGGTTCTCCCACTCGTGGCTGCCCTGGGCGAGCGGCTTGAAATCCGGTCCGACAAGGACCGCCTTGATGCGCGTCGAGCCGAGCTCGATGCCCAGGACAGCCTTGCCGGACTCGATAATAGTTTTAGCGTCAGCCATCTTACTTCAGCGCTTTGTTGAGCAGATAGTAGACTTCGTTCATCCGGAGTTCCTTCTTGAACTCGGGGATGGTGGTGCCCTTGTGGATGTGGACGAACTCGATGCCGGTCATCTCGGCGAAATCGTCCCAGTACTCGGCCGTGATGTCGTAGCTGAACGCGGAGTGGTGCGTGCCGCCGGCCAGGATCCAGGCGCCGGCGCCGACCTCGAAGGTCGGCTGCGGGACCCAGAGGGCCGAGGCGACGGGGAGCTTGGGCATCGGCTTGGGCTCGATGCACTCCACGTCCTGCGCGATCAGGCGGAAACGGTTGCCGAGGTCCACCACGGTGGCCTTGATGCCGGGGCCGGTCTTGGAGGTGAAGACCAGGCGGGCGGTCTGCTGCTTGCGGATGCCGATGCCGAGGAAATGGACCTCGAGCTTCGGTTTGTCGCTCGCGATCATCGGGCAGATCTCGAGCATGTGGCTCTGCAGGCAGGAGCTCTTGTCGCCGGCGAAGTTGAGCGTGTAGTCCTCGAGGAAGGAGCAGCCCGTCGGCAGGCCCTGGGACATCACCCAGAGGGTGCGGTACAGGCAGGCGGTCTTCCAGTCGCCTTCGGCGCCGAAGCCGTAGCCCTCCTCCATCAGGCGCTGCGAGGCGAGGCCCGGGATCTGGTCGAAACCGCAGAAGTCCGGAGCGTCCACGTCGGCGTCGCCGAGGTCGTCGAAGTTGGTGGTGAAGGCCGTGGCGCCCTCATCCTTCAGGACACGGCGCAGGGCGATCTCCGCCTTGGCGGAGTTGCGGACCTTCTCCCAGTACACCTGCTCGCCGGACTCGTCGATCTTGATCGTGTAGAGCTTCTTGTACTCGGCGACCAGGGCCTCGACTTCGGCGTCGGTGACCTTCTTGTAGTATTCCATCAGGGACGAGACCGGGTAGTAGTCCACGTGGTAGCCGAGCCGCTGCTCGAACTCCACGCGGTCGCCGTCGGTCACGGCCACGTTGTTCATGTTCATGCCGAACATCAGGCAGCGGACCTCCTTGGCGTCGGCCACGCCGGCGGCCACGCGGGCCCACACGGCGATCTTCTTCTGGGCCTCCTCGCTCTTCCAGTAGCCGACGACGACCTTGCGCGGCACGCGCATGCGGGCGCAGATGTGGCCGTACTCGATGTCGCCGTGGGCGCTCTGGTTGAGGTTCATGAAGTCCATGTCGATCTTGTCCCAGGGGATCTCCGCGTTGTACTGGGTGTGGAAGTGCAGGAGCGGCTTCTCCAGGG
>LUZH01000308.1 GCA_001602885.1 Bacteroidales bacterium Bact_16
GGGTGTCCGACGGACACGAAGAAGGTGTCCTGCATGTCGCGGGCCGGGTGGTTGGGCGGGAAGTTGAGCGCCTCGAAGACGTGGTAGTCGTCCTCGATCTCCGGGCCCTCGGCCACGTCGTAGCCGAACTTGCGGAAGATGTCGACGATCTCCTGCCGCACGATCGAGACCGGGTGGCGGGAGCCCAGCTCCAGCGGGTCGCCGGGCATCGTGAGGTCCTGCTTCGGGCCCTGGCTGCCGCTCTCCTCGCCGACGATGTCGCGGAGATTGCGGATCGTCTCCTCGGCGATGTTCTTGAGCTCGTTGAGCGTGCGGCCGAACTCGCGCTTCATATCCTTGTCCACGGTGCGGAACTCCTCGAACAGCGCCGTGATCTCGCCTTTCTTGCCGAGGAAGCGCACACGCGCCTCTTCAACCTCTTTCTGCGTCTTGCACTGGAGCGCTTTCAGCTCCGCAAGGACCTTGTCGATATCTTCTCTTTTCATAATGTGCTACTTGCGTTTGGCGGCGCGCTTGTCACGCGCCTTCTTGTCGCGCGCGGCGCCGGATTTGAGATACTTGGCCCACTGGTCCTCGTCGAAGACCTTCTGCAGGGCGTTGTAGATCTGCTCGGCCCACTTGTCCTGCGTGGTCTGATAGATGTCGGCGTTGGACACCTTGGCCTCGCGCAGGGCCTTGAGCTCCAGGCGGAGCGCGTCGTAGTCGTGGGTCAGGATGGAGTCGACGTAGAACGACTGCCAGTCCTCCAGGCGGAGCTGGGTCTCGTAGGCCGCGACCGTCTTGTCGATGACCTCACGCAGCTGCTTGAGCTCTTCTTCTTCGCTCTGCGGCTGCTGTGCGCCCGCCAGGAAAGGCAGGAGCAGCAAGGCGGCAATCCCGAAAATTTTTATAGCTTTGTATCCCATAAGCCTGCAAATTTATAAATAAAAGATAAAATGCGAAAATTTCTGTGCACCATCCTGACCTTGACGGCCTTCGCCGCCGGCCGGACGGATGCTTGTACCAACGTGATCGTCAGCCCCGGTGCCAGCGCCGACGGCTCCAGCATGGTCTCCTACGCCGCCGATTCCCACGGCCTTTTCGGTGAACTCTATTTCCGCCCCGCGGCCCGTTTCACGGCCGGCAGCCGGCTCGCCATCCGCGAGTGGGACACGGGCAAGCCGCTGGGCGACATCGCCCAGGTGGAGCGCACCTGGCAGACGGTCGGCAACATGAACCAGCGCCAGCTGATCATCGGCGAGACCACCTGGGGCGGCCGCGAGGAGCAGATCAACGCCGACGGCATCATGGACTACGGCTCGCTGATCTATGTCACCCTGCAGCGCGCCACGACGGCGCGTGAGGCCATCCAGACCATCGTGGAGCTGGCCAACACCTACGGCTACCCCTCCGAGGGCGAATCCTTCTCGATCGCCGACCCGAAGGAGGCCTGGGTGATGGACCTCGTGGGCAAGGGCGCGCAGAAGGGCATCGTGTGGGTGGCGCGGCGCGTGCCGGACGGCTACATCTGCGCCCACGCCAACCAGGCCCGCATCACGCGTTTCCCGCTGGACGACCCCGACAACTGCCTCTACGCCCCGGACGTGATCAGCTTCGCCCGCGAGATGGGCTGGTATGAGGGCGAGGACGCGGATTTCAGCTTCCGCGACGTCTACAATCCGCTCGACTTCGGCGGGGCCCGCGCCTGCGACGCCCGCGCCTGGAGCGCGTTCAACATCCTCTGCGACGGCGTCTTCACCTACGAGGAGAACGGGCAGGAGGTCTCCCGCCCCGCCGCCGACTGGCTGGACTACGCGATGGGCTATGACCTCAAGGGCGAGATGCCCCTCTTCGTCAAGCCGGCGCGCAAGATCACGGTCAAGGACGTGGCCGACGTGATGCGCGACCACTTCGAGGGCACCCCGATGGACATGACCGGCGACATCGGCGCGGGCGGCAACGGCCTGCCCTACCGCTGGCGAGGCGCGCGGCTTCCTGCCCGACGAGGTCGGCGCCCTGATCTGGTTCGGCTGCGACGACGCCGCCACTTCCTACCTCACCCCGATCTACGCCAACCTCACCGAGGTCCCGGAGTGCCTGCGCGAAGGCAACGGCGACCTGCTGCACTACAGCCCCACCGCCCAGTTCTGGATGTGCAACCGCGTGGCCAACGCCTGCTACAAGATGTACGACCGGATGGCGCCGGTGGCGCGCGCGGCGGCGGACCGCTTCGAGCGGGAGCAGCTGGAGCGCGG
>LUZH01000309.1 GCA_001602885.1 Bacteroidales bacterium Bact_16
CCACCTGACAGATCTGCGGCCAGTAATCCCCGATGGCCGCGCCCGCATTGACGGCCTGCGAGACGGCCGTCGGCCGCGGCGGCATCGGGCGGGACAGCCTGGGCGGCAGGATCCGGACCACCAGTTCGTAATGCGTGAAATAGAGCAGCCCCAGGATCGTCCACAGGACATGCAGGAACGTGAAGACGGACTTGTCCAGGAAGAGGCGGAGACAGAAGAAGACAGCCATGCCCTGCGCGATGATTATGGCGCGCCAGAGCCACTTGCGGTCGGCGCTGGACGCACGCCAGTTGTAGGGGATGACGAACAGCAGGAAGGCGGTCACGACGACGAGCAGCACGCACACGAGGCGGTACAGCACGTCGAAGTCGGTCCAGTGCTCCGCCAGGTCGGCCAGGGACTGGAGATCGCGGAACCGGATGCCGAACAGCAGCGGCACGGTCACGAGCAGCGCCGGCAGCAGGAGGATCGCCACCCACTTGCCCTTCAGCTCGCGCGGGCGCATCACCTCGATCGGATAGAAGACGTACAGGGTGATGACATAGACGCCGACAATCACGAGATACGGCTCCAGCAGCGCATGGGAGAGATCATGGGTGCTGATCAGGGAATGCGCAAGATAAATCGCGCAAAAGCCCCCGACGGCGAAGGTGCAGATGGAAAGGAATAAACGGGAACGGTCGTGGACCTCCTTGCGCCCCAGCCACAGCATTCCGGCGCAGACGAGGGAGACGGCCATGCAAAAAGTAATGACGATAATCGACAGGTCTTTTTCCATGACTATTTGCGTATTCTACAGCTTCTTGCACTCCTGATGCAGGCAGCAGGCAAAGACGACCTCAACGACGACCATGAAGATGGCCAGGACAAACCTGGGAAGCAGCACGCCCAGGACCAGCGCCACGACCGGGATCAGGATCGACATCACGAGATAGGTCCTGGAACGGTAGAGCCAGGAGAACGGCATCATGTGTGCGCCGAAGATCATCGCATAGACCATCAGCATCTTCTCCGGCGCCTCCGCAAAGGCCCACATCGCAATCAGGATATAGGCCAGCTGGTTGAGGCTGGCGAGGAGCGCCAGGCCCGCAAGCGGGTTGTCCTTGATCTGGAAATCGACATGGATCAGCCTGGAGGCAAGCAGGGAGAACGGGATCAGGGCGGCGGAAGCGACAAAGATGAGCATGTTCTGCTGCCACAGAGACGCGTCGACAAGCTGGGCGATCAGGATCAGGGTCCAGATGAAGACGGATGCCAGGATGAAGTGCAGGCCCTTTTTCTGCCTGCGCGCGAGATCGAGTCTCAAATCGTTCAGTTCCATAAGGCTTCTCGGCCAGTTTTAGCCTTACGAAATTAAACAATTATTCTCTCCTTTGCAACCTTTCTTTCTAGGAAAGACGCTTCTCCAGACGCTCCCGGATGGCGGCGATGAACTGGGCGGAGTTGACGGCCTTCGGCGTGACGCCTTCCATCAGGTTCACGAGGTCCTTCGTGGCGATCCCCTCGCCGAGGGTGTCGAAGCAGGCCGCCTCCAGCGCGTCGGCGAACTGCGTGAGCGCAGCCAGGCCGTCCTTCAGGCCCCGCTGGCGCAGCGCGCCGCTCCAGGCGAAGATGGTGGCCATCGGGTTGGTGGAGGTCTCCTCGCCCTGCAGATAGCGGTAGTAGTGGCGCGTGACCGTGCCGTGCGCGGCTTCGTACTCATAGTTGCCGTCGGGGCTGACCAGCACGCTGGTCATCATGGCGAGCGAGCCGAACGCCGTCGAGACCATGTCGCTCATCACGTCGCCGTCGTAGTTCTTGCAGGCCCAGATGAAGCCGCCGCGGCTGCGGATGACGCGGGCGACCGCGTCGTCGATCAGCGTATAGAAATAGGTGATGCCCAGCTCCTCGAAGCGAGCCTTGTATCCGGCATAGACCTCGTCGAAAATCTCGCGGAAGCGCGCGTCGTAGGTCTTGGAGATCGTGTCCTTGGTGGAGAACCAGAGGTCCTGGCGCGTGTCCACGGCATACTTGAAGCAGGCGTGGGCGAAGGAGCGGATGGACTTGTCGGTGTTGTGCATACCCTGGATCACGCCCGCGCCCTTGAACTCCTGGATCACGGCCTCGCTGTGGCTGCCGTCGGCGCCGTCGAAGACCAGCCGGGCCGTGCCCGGGCCGTCGGCCTTCAGCTCCACGCTCTTGTAGACGTCGCCATAGGCGTGGCGGGCGATCGTGATGGGTTTCTCCCAGTTGCGGACGACCGGGCGGATGGAAGGGATGGTGATGGGCGCGCGGAACACCGTGCCGTCCAGGATGGAACGGATGGTGCCGTTGGGGCTCTTCCACATCTGATGGAGGTTGTATTCCGTCATCCGCTGGGCATTGGGGGTGATGGTGGCGCACTTGACGCCGACGCCGTATTTGCGGCACGCTTCGGCCGCCTCGACCGTGATGCGGTCGGCGGTGCGGTCCCGGTTCTCGAGGCCCAGGTCGTAGTATTCTGTCTTGAGGTCCACGAACGGCAGGATCAGCTCGTCCTTGATCATCTTCCACAGGATCCGGGTCATCTCGTCCCCGTCCATCTCCACCAGCGGGGTGGTCATCTGAATCTTTGTCATAACCTTAACTATACGTAATACAACTAGACCTCACGAAGATAAGGAATTAATATTTCCCCTGCAATTCTTTGCGCCGTTTCTCGTAATAATCGTGGCGCTTGGGATTCTCGGGGAACCAGCCGCGCAGCACGCGCTTCTCCTGCATCAGCACTTCGCCGATGCCCCACAGGCACGAGAAGGCGAAACCGCCGACGATCGTGGAGAGGGTGTCGTTCTCGATCAGCAGGGAGAGCCCGCAGAAGAGCAGGCCGGCGACGAGCCACATCCGCCAGCATTTCCTGCCCAGGTGATATTCCATCTTGATGACGGCGGGATGGCAGATGCCGATCGAGAAGAAAACGGCCGCGCCGACGATGATACCATTGAAATTCATAGTGATTCCGGATTAATTCGCAAATATCGGAAAAATCGGTCGAAATAATCAGTCCGGAAAGGCACGGGATTAGGATTATCCTTGCATCTTCTTGCGGAACGCAGAAGGCGTCATGCCCGTCTCCTTCTTGAACAGGCGGGCAAAGTAGGACTGATCTTCCAGGCCCACGGCGGCGGCGACGTCGATGACCGGCGTGTCGGTCCCGGCCAGCAGGCGCTTGGCGCGCGAAATGCGCACGATGTCGATCCACGACCCGACGCTGCGGCCCGTGGCCTTCTTGACCAGGCGGCTGAGGTAGTTCTCGCTGATGCCGGCCTCCGCCGCGTAGGAAGCGATGGTGCCCGGCGTCCGGTCTTCGGCGAAGACCGACTCCAGGAACGCGCTGACGGCCGGCGGGAACGACTGGACGTCGCCCCACTTGACGCGCGACAGGAGCAGGTCCAGGCCCTTCTCGATGAACACCTCGTCATGCTTGGCGAACGACTCGGCCAGCATGTTGAAGAGCTCGCTCACGAAGGCGCCTTCGTCGAACCAGAACGCCTGGTGGTGCGGCGCGGTCAGGAAGCGCAGCGGCGCGCTGTCGGGCAGCGCCGCGGGCTGAAAACCGCCCATATAGCCCACCGCGTCGCGGTAGTAGCGGGTGGCGAAGGGACACATCGGCGGGACCAGCAGCAGATGGCCGGCCTGGCAGAGGAAGGGCGAGCCTTCGGACTCGACCAGCACTTCGCCGGAGGTGACATAGATAAACCCGAAGAGCGGCAGCCGCGACATGGGGACCTCCGCGGGCTTGACATAGCCCGAGGTATCCATCCTGCGGATGTAGAAACGGAGGGAGGAGAAGTCCATGCCGGGACTTCCGTGGG
>LUZH01000310.1 GCA_001602885.1 Bacteroidales bacterium Bact_16
TTTCTCCGGAGCCTTTGCAATCATCGAAAACGCGTTCAGAAGGCCCTCAAGATACTTGTTGGCCTGTTCACGGGACCAGGTCTCCAGCGTATACTGCCATATCCCGGTCAGGTCCTTTTCCGCCTGCTTAGATAGCTTGTATGTCTTCATCTTTCGCCTCATTCAATCTCTTCATAAAACCTGTAGGGTCGAAGTTCTCGACAATGCCGCTCTCCTCACCTTCAATCAGCGCAGCGCGAATAGCAGCGAGACGAGCTTCATCTTCCTCCAACCGACGCAAAGCAGCCCGAATCACCTCGCTGGCGTTGTTGTACCGACCGCCGGCGATGCTTGTCTGGATGAACTCCTCATAACGAGGACCCAAAGAAACTGTTACTGTTCTAGCCATACTCAATGCGTTATTCTACTGCAAATGTAAGAATATTTCTTACAAATACAAAAACACTGCAGAGAGGAGAGATTGCCGGTCAAGCCGGCAATGACGGAGGAGCCTAGCGGAGGGAAGAACCGGGGAGGACGATGCCCTCGGGGAGGCCGGCGACCTCGTGGCCGGGGCAGACGGCGCGGCCGGCGGCGAGGGCCAGGATCCGCTCGCGGGAGGCGGCGGCGAGCGCCTTGTCGGCGCCCGGGAGGGTGGTAACCACCGGGATGCCGGGGATGTAGGCGTCGCCCGTAAACAGGTATCCGTCCACCTCGAAAGTCAGGCAGGAAGGATGGTGTCCCGGCGTCTCGTAGACCGTCGCAGCGACGCCGTCGAACAGCTCGACCCGGTCGCCTTCGCCGCAGACCGCGACGCGGTCCGACGCGAACACGATCGGATCGTCGTGGTACTTCGACATGTTGAGCCGCGGATCCAGCAGCGCCTTCCGTCCGGCTTCATTCGTATAGACCCGGACATCCGGGAACAGCTCCGCCAGGCGGGGCAGCCCGTAGATATGGTCAAAATGGGCATGCGTCAGCAGCACCCCTTTCACGGGAATGCCGCCCAGCCGCTCCAGCAAAGGCTCCACATCGCCGCAGTCCACGATCCAGCAGGCCTTCTCCCCTTTCTTCGAGAGGATATACGTCCGCGACGTGAATACGGAATTGACGATGTGCGCTACCCTGAGCATGCAGGACGCCTAGGCGATGCCGTTTTTAATCGTTTCGACGATGTAGCGGACGTCCTCGTCGGACACGTACGGTCCGGCAGGCAGACACATACCCACCTTGAAGACGGCTTCCGAGACGCCGTTCACATACGCGGGGCAATCCCGGTACACCGGCTGCTTGTGCATCGGCTTCCAGACGGGGCGCGCCTCGACGCCAGCGGCGTCCAGCCAGACGCGCATCGCCTCCACGTTGTCGTTGGGCTGGCAGTCCGTGACGGCCGACGACGCCGCGTGGATCACGCCGGCGGCACCGCCCACTGCGCCCTGCACGATGGCCTTGTAGGCATTCTCCTGCCCTTTCACCCGCAGCGCGGGATCCAGCGTGATGGTGCAGAGCCAGAAGTTCGAGTCGAAGTCGCCGCCCGCCGGCTGCGCGTGCACCTGCACGCCCGGCACGCCGGCC
>LUZH01000311.1 GCA_001602885.1 Bacteroidales bacterium Bact_16
CCCTGTCCGCTATTACCGGGGAGAAGGCTACCGGGTCCCGAGCGTCCAGGAGCAGCTTGACCGCCGATCCTACAATCTGATCGTCGAGCGCGAAATGCGCTACAACAGACGGGCCCAGTCCCGCACCGGCCGCACCGCCAGCGCGGTCGACATTCCCGATTTCGTCATTTCCGTGAACGGAGACCGGCTCCACAACACGCGGGAAGGGCACGTCGACTACGTCATCTCCAGATACCGGGACTACAAGAACCGTTCGTACCGGACCATCCGGTTCACGAACTGCTACCGTTACGGCCACTCGATCGAAGGGAAATACGAACTCACCGTCTATCCCAACGGCTATTTCCGCCTCACCGTCCGCAGCCGCAACGACGCGGTCCGGCACGAATACGAAGGGCGGATGGAGCGCAGCTTCGCCGCCACGGGACGCTATCACAGGAGATAACCGAAGCCGATTTTTGCTATCTTTGCGGCCGCAATGGCCGTACAGAAGAGAAATATGTTATGCTGCGCGGCCGCCTTCCTGGCGGCCGCCGCCGTGCTTCAGGCACAGGAAACGATTGAAGAAGTGACCGTAAGCGCCACGCGCGCGCCCCTGACCGTCCACCAGTCCGCCCGGATGGTGACGGTACTCGATACCCTGCAGATCCGCTCCGCCCCCGTGCAGAGCGTCAACGACCTGCTCAAATACGCCGTCGGCGTGGACGTGCGCCAGCGCGGCGCGATGGGCATCCAGACCGACATCGGCATCCGCGGCGGCACCTTCGACCAGATCGCGGTCCTGCTCAACGGCGTCAACATCAGCGACCCGCAGACGGGCCACCTGGTGATGGACCTGCCGGTGGACCTCGCGGAGATCGACCGCATCGAGATCCTCGAGGGCCCGGCCGGCCGCGTCTACGGCACCTCTTCGCTGGTGGGCGCGATCAACATCGTCACCCGCACGGAAGGGGAGTCCGGCGCCGACCTGCGCCTGCAGGGCGGCTCGTTCGGCACCTGGAGCGGCGGGGTGCGCGCCAACCTGGCGAAGGGGCGCTGGAACAACCAGATTTCGGCCTCCTACGGCCGCTCGGACGGGTTCAGCCGCAATGCGGCGGGCAGCCTGAACGCCGACTGGCAGATGCTGAAGAGCTTCTACCAGGGCAGCTGGAGCAGCCCTGAAATGGACATCCGCTGGCACCTCGGCCTGAGCGCCAAGGACTACGGCGCCAACACCTTCTACAGCGCCCGCTTCGACGACCAGTTCGAGCACGGGCTCAAGACCTTCGCCGCCGTGCAGGCGGAGACGAAAGGGCGCCTGCACCTGCATCCGGTCCTGTACTGGAACCATTCTGCGGACCGCTTCGAACTCTACCGCGGCGACGCGTCGCGCGTCCCGTTCAACTACCACAGTACCAACGTGTTCGGCGCCAACCTCGGCGGCTGGACCTCCTGGGCCCTGGGCCGGACGGCCTTCGGGGCGGAGCTGCGCCGCGAGCAGATCGCAAGCACCGCGCTCGGCGAGCCGCTGGCGCAGCCGCGCGCCATCCGCGGCACGCAGCGCAGCTACGACAGGGGACTGGGCCGCACGC
>LUZH01000312.1:0-9843 GCA_001602885.1 Bacteroidales bacterium Bact_16
CTTCCAAGCTCGCCGTGCTCGAGAACATGCTCGAGAAGGTCGACAACCTGATCATCGGCGGCGGCATGGGCTACACCTTCATCAAGGCCCAGGGCGGCCAGATCGGCAACTCCCTCCACGAGGACGACCTGATGCCGCAGGCCCTCGAGATCCTGGCCAAGGCCAAGGAGAAGGGTGTCAAGATCTACCTCTCCACCGAGACCGTGGTCGCCGACGACTTCAGCAACGACGCCAAGACCCAGATCGTCCCCTCCAACGCCATCCCTGAGGGCTGGGAGGGCATGGACGCCGGCGCCGCTTCCCTCAAGACCTGGAAGGAAGTCATCCTGAATTCCAAGACCATCCTGTGGAACGGCCCCGTCGGCGTGTTCGAGATGCCGACCTTCGCCAAGGGCACGCTCCAGATCGCCGAAGACCTCGCCGAGGCCACGGCGAAGGGCGCCTACACCCTCGTGGGTGGCGGTGACTCCGTCGCTGCCGTGACCCAGATGGGCTACGCCGACAAGGTGAGCTACGTGTCCACCGGCGGCGGCGCCATGCTCGAGGCCCTCGAAGGCAAGGAACTCCCGGGTATCGCTGCGATCCGCGGCTAATCCCCTTTCAGCATAAAGCTCCCGGACGCCTCTGGTGCCCGGGAGCTTTGCGTATGGGCCGTTCCGGGCAGGATGTACAACTTTGCGCAGAAATCCTTATCTTTGAGACGATTTGCGAAAACTAACTTAAAACCGCATAATTATGGCCTATCAAGAAGTGACCAGGACGAGCTATGGCAGCCGTCTTGGAAGTTCCCTCAAGGGAATCTTTACCGGCCTGCTGCTCTTCATCGCAGCGACGGCCCTCCTCTGGTGGAACGAAGGACGTGCAGTCAAGACCTCCAAGATGCTCAAATCCGCCGAATCCGTGTGCGTGGACGTCGCCGACGTCTCCACCGTCGATCCGGCGCTCAACGGACAGATGATCCACGCCACGGCCGTGGCGAAGACGGACGAGATCCTTTCCGATCCCGACTATCCCGTGCAGGTGAACGCCATCCGCCTCGTGCGCGATGTCGAATACTACCAGTGGGTCGAACATTCCAAATCCGAGACCAAAGACAAACTCGGCGGCGGTCAGGAGACCGTCACGACCTATACCTACAGCAAGGAATGGGTGGGCTCGCCCGTCAATTCCGCTTCCTTCCACGACCCGAACTATCAGGGCAGCAACAGCGTCCGCCGGACCGTGTCCGCCAACGAGCTCCGCGCCCAGAAAGTCGACTTCGGCGGCTACGTCCTCCCGCCGGCGATGGTGAGCGCCATCCCCGCAGAGGCGCCCGTGGCCCTCTCCGAGAGCCTGGCTGACGGCAAGGAGACCTTCGTGTCCGGCAACGTCGTCTACTACGGCGAGAACCCTTCCAGCCCGATCATCGGCGACGTGCGCGTCATCTTCCGCCAGGCCGACGGCGGCGAGGCCTCGATCCTCGCCAAGGTCACCGGCAACACCTTCGAGCCGTTCACGCACAAGAACGGCAAGAGCCTGATGACCCTCCGGATGGGCAACCACTCGATGGAGTCGATGTTCGAGACCGAGCGGGCCACCAACAAGATGATCCTCTGGGTGCTCCGCATCCTCGGCATCATGCTCGTCATTGCGGCCCTGCGGATGATGTTCAGCATCCTCGTGACCATCCTCAAGGTGCTCCCGCCGCTGGCCAAGGTCGGCGAGCTGGGCGTCAACCTGGTGACCTTCATCGTCGGCCTGGTCTGGTCGCTGATCATCATCCTGATCGCCTGGGTGGTGTGGCGGCCCGTGCTGGCCGTCGCACTGGCAGTGGTTATCTGCCTGCTTGTCGCCTTCCTGATCTCCAAGAGCAAGAAGGCAGCCGAAGCCGCTCCGGCGACGGGCGGCACGGACTAATCTTCACGTAATCAGATGAAAAGACTTTTATCCATCGGGCTGGCAGCGCTTTTGCTGCCGGCCTTTGTCGCTTGCCGCAGCGGCAGGTCGACGTCCGCCGGAATCGACTGGCAGGAAGGCGAACGGCTCGCCGTCGCGTTCCTGGGCTACTATGACAGCTTCGGCGCCTTCGAGACTTCTCCTTCCTATGCCCCTTTGACCCAGGCCTTCCCGCAGATCGTCGAGGCGGCCCAGGCCCGGGGCGCCGGCCGTGAACTGTATCTGGTGGTCCCCCGGAGCCCGAAGGCGACGCTTACCGTCGGCGATCCGGAAATCTATGGGGACGACTCCTTCCGGGAGGTCCTGTGCAGCGGCGAGCCGGGCAAGCCCGTGCTTGTGCTGTGCAACTGGTATGAACCCGACCGGACGGTCGTCTGCGCCGACGGCGAAGACCGCACGGTGAGCTATATGCCGCAGGTCGACCGGCGGACCGCGGCGCTGCTGACGCCGGCGGACGGCAGCGTCCGCGACATCTCCAGGCCGCTGCCGCGCCCGCTGGAGGGCTTCACCGCGTTCAACTACTCCGACGCTTTCCCGGACGATGACCTCGGGATCAGCGTGCGCCTGGAGGGCGGCCAGCCGGTGCTGACCTGCACCGCGGCGCCGCTGGAGCGGCTCGGCTTCACGGAGGATTCCTTCGCGATCCGGGAGGGGGACAGCTATTTCTCCGGCATCGACGGACTCTGCCAGGGCGTGTTCATCGGCACCGAGGGCCAGGACGACAATCCTGTGGTCTGCGTGGTGATGGCCAACGGCGACGTCAAGATGTGCAGCGTCTTCAACGCGATCCGCCACGGCGGGCCGCACCTGAGCGGCGCCCTGCCGGGCTTCAAGGACGTGACCGGCTTCGAGTCCGGTGGCGGCGGCCCGTGGGAGGACGAAGCGACCGGCGAGACCAACTACGACTATAGGACCATCTATGCGCTGGACGTGCGCGGCGGCCGGACGGAGATCCCGTATTTCCGCGACAGCGGCACCTACAAGGCCTCGGACGGCGAAGCGTCCTACGAAGTCACGCTCACGCCGGACTGGCAGTTCAGCCTGACCCGCATTTCCCGCGGAAGCGGGCTGACGCAGGTCTACAACGGCAGCTTCAGTGAAGCGGAAGAGCAGGATGGCGCGCAGGTATTCCCGTTCCGCGTGAGCCTCTACAGCCGCTTCCAGGGCGATGCGGCCGAGACGGACGAAAGTGCGCAGACGGGGACGTTCTCCGTGCGCAGTCAGGGACCTGTCTATGAAGTGACGCTCGCCGGCGTGGAGATATTCCCGGACGGGACGGCGTTCCGCGCCGTCCGCGGAGCGATTTAGCGCTGGCGTTACGCGCTGTGCGCGTAGTGCGTGGGCTCTTTCTTGACCGGCTGCGGGTGGACGACCGCGGCCGGTTTTTTTGCGGCCGCGCTGTAGACCAGCAGGCCGATGCCTGCGAGGATGAACGGGATGGAGAGGAGCTGGCCCATGTCCAGGGCCATCGTGCGCTCGAACTCGACCTGCGGCTCCTTGACGAACTCGATCAGGAAGCGGGCGCCGAAGCAGCCCAGCAGGAAGAGGCCGAAGAAGAAACCGCGGTGGACCTTGTCCAGCCTGTGCTTGTAGATCCAGACCAGCACCAGGCCGAGCAGCAGGTAGCTGAGGGCCTCATAGAGCTGCGTCGGGTGCTTGGGCTCGGTCTCGCCCGCCCGCTCGAAGACGAAGCCCCAGGGGAGCGAGGTGACATTGCCGTAGATCTCGGAGTTGGCAAGGTTGCCCAGCCGGATCATGCAGCCTGCGAACGCGACGGCGATGCAGAGCCGGTCCATGATCCAGAGGAAATCGAAGTCGTTCTTCCGGCCGTAGCGCCGGGCGAACCACCACATCGCAAGGAGCAGGGCGATGGCGCCGCCGTGGCTGGCCAGGCCGCCCTTCCAGGGCATGAAGATCTCCCAGAAGCCCTCCCAGGAGCCGAAGAAGTAGTCCGGCTGGTAGAAGATGCAGTGCCCGAGGCGTGCGCCCACGACCGTGCCGATGAGGAGGGTGTAGAGGAGGGTGTCCATCAGGTTCCGGTCCACCTTCTCACGGGTGAAGAACCATTTGAAGAGATACCAGCCGATGACGAAACCGGATACGAACAGGAGGCCGTACCAGCGGACCTGGACCGGTCCGATATGGAAAAAGATGGGGTCGAAGTCCCAGTGGACGGATAGCAAATTCATAATTCTTCTTCAATCGGACAAATATAGCAATTTCTTGTGACAGGGTTTTGGCGTGGTGTAAATTTTGCATAGCTTTGCGCGCAATTACAATTATGAGAAAAGTTATATCGTTAGTATTTCTAGTCCTTCTACCGTTCATTTCCCGGGCCCAGCAGGCCGATTCGACCGCGGCTCCGACCCTTCTCACGCTGGAAGACGCGCTCAGGATCGCGCTCAGTGAGAATGCCTCCGTGAAGGTCGCCGACCAGGAGATCGAGCGGACGGGCTATGCCCGCAAAGGATCTTATTCCGCCCTGTTTCCGCAGATCAACGGCTCCGCCTCCTACCAGCGCACCATCAAGAAGCAGGTGATGTACATGGACGGCGGCGGTTTCGACATGACCGCCATGATCGGCGACGCCCTTTCCAACTATCTGCTCCCGCTTTACGCCGCGCACCCGGAGATTCCGTTCCCGACGCCGGCGGCGCCGGAGCCTGAAGAGGGCGCTTCTTCCAATGAAGGTTTCTCCGTCGGCCGCTGGAACACATGGTCGGCCGGCATCAACGCCAGCATGCCGCTGGTCAACGCGCAGCTCTGGCAGAGCCTGCGCATCTCCGACCAGGACGTCGAGCTGGCCGTCGAGAAGGCGCGCAGTTCGCGCCTCGAGACGGTGGGCCAGGTCAAGCAGGCCTTCTTCGCCTGTCTGCTCGCGCGCGAGGCTTTCAAGGTCTACAAGTCCGCCTACGAAAACGCCCTGGAGAACTGCAACCAGATCCAGCGGCGCTACAACGCGCAGAAAGCGTCCGAGCTCGACCTGACCCGCGCCAAGACCACGCTGGCCAACGCCATCCCGAACGTCTATGACGCCGAGAGCTCTGTCATCCTGTCACTGTGGCGCCTCAAGGCCGTGATGGGTGTCAGCCTCGACGAGAACGTCGACGTCGCCGGCAGCCTGGACGACTTCGCGCAGCACATGCTCTACGACCTCAACGAGACCGGCGACCTCTCGCTGGAGAACAACTCCACGATGCGCCAGCTCGCCATCCAGGCCGAGCAGCTGGCCGATGCGATCAAGGTCCAGCAGTACGCCACCCTCCCGACGTTGTCGCTGTCGTTCAACTACAGCCTCAACGCGATGACCAACGACTTCAAGTTCAGCGAGTACAAGTGGTCCCCGTATTCCTTCGTGGGCCTCAGCCTCTCCGTGCCGATCTTCTCCGGCGGGCAGCGACGCAACGCCATCCGCCAGGCCAAGGTACAGGCGCACGAGCTGGATATCCAGCGCACCAACACCGAGCGCCAGCTCAAGATCTCCATCCGCCAGTACCTCAACCAGATGGAGACCGCGATGAAGAGCTACAGCTCCGCCCGCAGCGCCGCCGAGACGGCGCAGAAAGCCTATGACATCGCGTCCCGCTCCTACGAAGTGGGCCGCAGCACGCTCACGGACCTCAACGACGCGCAGCTCGCGCTGACCCAGTCGCAGCTCGGCGTGTCGCAGGCCGTCTACAATTTCGTCGTGGCGAAAGCCGGACTCGAAGGGACCCTGGGCGCCGATTTCATCGACGCCGAGGGCAATGTCCAACTGAATAAAACGTATGACAATGAATAAGCAAGTTTTGATAGGAATGGCCTGCTGCGCGCTGCTGAGCGCCTGCGGCCAGCAGAAATCCGGCGCTCCCGCCGATCCGATGGCGGGCGTGGCGGACAAGACCCCGGTCGTGTCCGTCGCCGCCGCCACCCGGCAGGCGGTCGCCCAGGAGGCGGTCTACTCCGCCTCCGTCCAGGCCAACGTGGTCAACAACATCGCCCCGCAGACGGGCGGCCGCATCCAGAAACTCAATGTCGAGGTCGGCGACTTCGTGTCGGCCGGCCAGGTCCTCGCCGAGATGGACCGCGTCCAGCTCGACCAGGCGGCCCTCCGCCTCAAGAACGACGAGACCGAACTCGCCCGCGTGAAGCAGCTCTTCGAGGAAGGCGGCGTGTCCCAGTCGGACTTCGAGTCGCTCGAACTTGCTTTCAAGGTGTCGAAGAGCAGCTACGAGAACCTGTTGGAGAACACGGTCCTGCGCGCTCCCGTGAGCGGCGTCGTGTCGGCCCGCAACTACGACCGCGGCGACCTCTACGCCATGGCCCAGCCCATCTACACCGTCCAGCAGATCACTCCGGTCAAGCTCCTGGTCCCCATTTCCGAGGCCGAC
This sequence comes from Bacteroidales bacterium Bact_16, assembly GCA_001602885.1. Next base: position 6,306 of record LUZH01000312.1, read on the forward strand.
TACACCCGCGTCAAGCGCGGCCACAAGGTCAGCCTGACCGCCGACGCCCTGCCGGGCCGGACCTTCACCGGCACCATCGTCCGCCTCTATCCGACGATGGATCCCGCCACGCATACCTTCAACGCGGAGGTCCGCGTGAACAACGAGAAGCGTGAGCTCCGTCCGGGCATGTACGCCCGCGTGACCGTCGACTTCGGCGCCAGCCAGAGCGTCGTCGTGCCCGACGCGGCGGTGATCCGCCAGCAGGGCTCCGGCCAGCGCTCCGTGTTCGTGCTGAACGCCGACAGCACCGTGTCCGTGCGGGTCGTCGAGACCGGCCGCCACTTCGGCAGCCAGTACGAGATCCTTTCCGGCCTGGAGGCCGGCGAGCAGGTGCTCACCGGCGGTTTCACCAACCTCAAGTCCGGCGATAAAGTGGAGGTCAAGCGATGAGCATCTACCGTTCCGCGGTCGAGCATCCCGTGACGACCGCCCTGCTGTTCGTCGCCCTCGCCATCATGGGCATCTTCTCCCTGAGCCGGACGTCCATCGCCCAGTTCCCGGAGTTCGACGCCAACACGATCATGGTGATGGCTTCCTACCAGGGCGCCAACGCACAGGACATCGAGACCAACCTGACCAAGGTTCTGGAAAACGCCCTCAACGGCGTGGAGAACCTCAAGGAGCTGAACTCCCAGTCCAAGGAGAACATCTCCCTGCTGACCCTGACCTTCAACTACGGCGTGGACATCGAGGCCGCGACCAACAGCGTCCGGGACAAGTTGGACATGGTCAACGCCATGCTCCCGGACGGCGTGTCCAACCCCGTCATCTTCAAGTTCAGCGCCTCCGACCTGCCGGTCATGCTGCTCTCCGCCACGGCGGATGAGAGCCTCCCGGCGCTGGACAAGATTCTGGACGACAAGGTCTCCACCCCGCTGGCGCGCGTCTCCGGCGTGGGTACGGTGTCCGTGAGCGGCGCCCCGAGCCGCGAGATCCAGGTCTACTGCGACCCGAGCAAGCTGCAGGCGTACGGCCTGAGCATCAGCTCGATCGCGGGCGTGATCTCCGCCGAGAACCGCAACCTCCCTTCGGGAAACATCGACATCGGTTCCGATACCTACACGCTCCGCGTGCACCAGGAATTCGGCGACCCGTCCGAGCTGCTCGACATCGTGGTCGGCGCCGTGGGCGGCCGCGCCGTGTATCTGCGGGACGTCGCCCAGGTGGTGGACGGCCAGCAGGAGCGGGAGCAGGAGTCCTATACCAACGGCCGCCGCGCCGCCCGCATCATCATCCAGCGCCAGAGCGGTGCCAACACGGTCAACGTGATCCGCGGCATCAAGAAGCAGATGAAGCAGATCGAGAAGACCCTCCCCGCCGACGTCAAGATCACGACCATCGTGGACGGCTCCCGGGAGATCATCAACACGATCAACACCCTGATCGAGACCATCATCATCACCTTCCTGGTGGTCATGCTCGTGGTCTTCATCTTCCTGGGCAGCTGGAAGTCTACCTTCATCATCGTCCTGTCCATCCCGCTGGCCCTCCTGGCCTCGCTGATGTATCTCTTCGCCACGGGCAATACGCTTAACATCATCTCGATGTCGGCCCTCGCGATCGCAATCGGCATGGTCGTGGACGACGCCATCGTGGTCCTGGAGAACATCTCGACGCACATCGCGCGCGGCGAGAAGCCGAAGGAGGCCGCCGTGCACGGCACGGGCGAGGTGGGCATCTCCGTCATCGCGTCCACGCTGACGATGCTCTGCGTGTTCCTCCCGCTGACGATGATCAACGGCATGGCCGGCATCATGTTCCGCCAGCTGGGCTGGATCGTCTCCATCATCATGATCGTGTCCACGACGGCGGCCCTGACCTTCGTCCCGATGCTCTGCGCCAACTGGCTCAAGAAGGACGTCAAGCACAACAAGGCCTACAACGCCATCTTCGTCCCGATCAACAAGGCCATCGACAAGATTTCCCGCGGCTACGCCCATGTGATCCACTGGTCCACGAAGCGCCGCAAGGTGACCATCCTCTCCTTCGGCGCCGTGTTCGTGCTTTCGATCCTGCTGCTCGCCCCGGGTCTCAAGACCGAATACTTCCCGCGCGGCGACTCCGAGCGCCTCACCGTCACGGTCAACCTGCCGATGGGCACGTCCCAGGACGTCACCCGCGAGTTCTACAACCGCATCTACGCCGACATCACCGCGGCCGTGCCGGAGATCCAGGTGCTCAACGCCACCTTCGGCCAGGCCGACACCGACAACGCGTTCGCCAGCATGCAGAGCAACGGCACGCACATCCTCTCGCTCAACCTCAACATCGGCACCTCCAGCACGCGCAAGCGCTCGTCGGCCGAGATCTCCGACGTGCTGCGCGGCATCTGCGCGCAGTATCCCGAGATCCGCCGCGCGATGGTGTCCGAAGGCATGGGCATGGGCGGCGCCTCCACCGTCGAGGTGGAGGTGTACGGCTATGACTTCGCCGAGACGGACCGCGTGGCGCAGGAGCTGCAGGCCCGGATGCTGGAGGCGCCGTCCTTCACGCAGGTGACCGTCAGCCGCGAGGAATACACGCCGGAGCTCCGGATGGACTTCGACCGCACCAAGCTCGCCCTCAACGGGCTCAACTCCACCACCGCCGCGGCGGCCTTCAGCTCCGCGATGAGCGGCACCGTGGCCTCGCTCTACCGCGAGGACGGCGAGGAATACAACATCCGCGTGCGCTATGCGCCGCAGTTCCGCTCCAGCGTGGAGGATATGGAGAACATCGTCGTGACGACCCCGACCGGCGCCACCGTCCGGATGAAGGAACTCGGCACCGTGGTCGAGGGCCTCGTCCCGCCGACCATCGAGCGCAAGGACCGTTCCCGCCTGATCACGGTCACGGGCATCGTCGCCAAGGGCGCCGCCCTGAGCGACGCGGTGGCGAGCTGCAACGAGATCATCGGCAGCATGGAGATCCCTTCCGAGCTGTCCACGGTGATCGCCGGCGACTTCGAGGACCAGCAGGAAATGTTCGGGCAGATGCTCGCGCTCATCCTGTTGATGATCCTGCTCGTGTATATGGTGATGGCCTCCCAGTTCGAGAGCCTGATGGCTCCGTTCGTGATCATGTTCAGCGTCCCGTTCGCCCTCGTGGGCGTCATCCTGGGCCTGCGCGTCTCGGGCCTTGCCCTCGGCGTGATGTCCATCATCGGCATCATCATCCTGATCGGTATCGTGGTGAAGAACGGTATCGTGCTCATCGACTACACGATCCTCTGCCGCGAGCGCGGCATGAACATCCGTGACGCGTCCACGACGGCCGCCAAGAGCCGTCTGCGCCCGATCCTGATGACCACCCTCACCACCGTCCTGGGCATGCTCCCGATGGCGGTCGGCACGGGCGAAGGCTCCGAGATGTGGCGCGCGCTGGGTGTGACGGTGTGCTGGGGCCTGTCCGTCTCCACGCTCATCACCCTCGTGCTCATCCCGACGGTCTACTGCGCGTTTACCTACAGAATGGAAAGAAGAAACGAAAGAAGGAGGAACCGGAAATGAAAGCGATG
>LUZH01000312.1:9874-10667 GCA_001602885.1 Bacteroidales bacterium Bact_16
GGCTTCAATGGATTCCCGCGTTTCGGCAACCACGCGTGGCCCGAACTCAACCACGCCCTGCTCGTGATGACGGAGGACGACAAGGTCGCCCCGCTGCTCGCGGACCTGGAGAAAAAGGACAAGGAAGCACCCGACCTGGGCCTCCGCGCCTTCGTCTGGGGCATTGAATCTTCCTATTAATTTACTATATTTGCAATCGGGGAGACTGTTTTCTCCCCGGTGTAAAAGAAGTTTTTTATGGAAATTGTCATCAACGCAAACAATATCGCAGAGGTGCTGGCTTCTCCCGTGCCTGTTGTGATCGACTTCTGGGCGACCTGGTGCGGCCCCTGCCGCATCCTCACCCCGACCGTCGAAGAGGTGGCCAGGGAGCTGGACGGCAAGGCCGTCGTAGCCAAGTGCAACGTCGACGACTGCGAGGACATCGCCATGCAGTACGGCATCCGCAACATCCCGACCCTCCTGTTCTTCAAGGACGGCCAGTTGGCGGACCGCACGGTGGGCGTCGTCTCCAGGCAGGAGATCGTCGACAGACTGCAGAAATTAATGTAGAACACACTTTTTAACCATTTTAGTGATGAAAAAGTTAATTGTTATCGCCGCTTCCCTGCTCATCGCAGCGAGCGCGCACGCCCAGCTCGGTGTCGTAGCTGGCATCACTTCTTCCAAGAGCAACCTGGAAGAGGCCTACGCTGACATCAACAATGTCAATCAATACCACGTCGGCATCACCTACAAGCTCGACCTCGGTCTGATCGCCATCCAGCCGTCCATCATCTACAACGTGAAGGGC
>LUZH01000313.1 GCA_001602885.1 Bacteroidales bacterium Bact_16
CCCGCAACCACATCACCCATCGGCTACTGTGGGTGTTTTCCCCCACAGTAGTGCCACTCTCCCGGCTACTGTGGGTGTTTTCCCCCACAGTAGTGCCATTTCCCTGACTACTGTGGGTGTTTTCCCCCACAGTAGTGCCGCTTTTTTGATGGCTGGGCAGCCACCGCTCTTGCCGGCAACGGGCACTCCGTCCGAGAGCCCCATAGCTCTCGGACGGAGATCGCCCGTAACCGCCGGACGCGATGTCCGGCGGTGGTGCCAGGTCCTGCCCGGCCTTGCTCGTCCATTTCCCAGGGTGCGGAAGACGTCCCGGAAACTGGCAGGTTACCCGCAAAAACGGCCGTTTTCGCGGAAGACGTCCCATACTTTGGGACGTCTTCCGCACTGCGCGGGGCAAAGGAAGCTGGGAGGAGGGAGGGAAAGCCTTCCGCGCACGGTCGGCTGGTCTGTCCTCAAAATGGGGTGCATATGAGATGAGAGCAGGAAAAATGCTGTTTCGTCCTCAAACGGGGTTGTTTTGAGGATGGAATTTTGCTGTTTCTGCAAGTGTTTATCAATGAGGATATTGCTATTTTGCTTAGGGGAAAATGACCTAAGGCAATATGAAAACTAATTGACGATCAGCAATATACAAAAACGTGGCGCAACGAGGACGTGGCGGGAATGGAGGGTTGGAGGGGTTGGCTGAAGGGTTGTCGGGAGGGATGGCGGAAGGGCTGGTGGGAGCCGGGCAGGGATGGTATAGGCTGGGTAGGGATGGTTAGGGCCGGGCGGGGCTGGTATAGGCCGGGCGGGATAGGTATTGGCCGGGCAGGGTTTGGCACCGCAGCCTCGCATTACGCGGCTCGGCTGCTGCGAGCGATCTCCGCCGGGAGCTTTGAGGGCTCCCGGCGGAGTGCTCGCTGCCGGGAAAGCGGAAGCTGCCCGGAAGAGAAAAGGCTGGAACTGTTGCAGGCAAATGAGGTGGCTGCCCGGAAGAGAAAAGGTTGGGGCTGTTGCTGACATGCGAGCTGGTGGCCCGGTGGGGAAGAGGAGCGGTGAGGGAACAATCTCGCGGGTACCTCGCCCGCCAGGGGCGGGAAAAACGGGCGAGTCCTGTCGATATCAAGGGGACAGGCCCGGGAAAGGCGGGAAATCCGGGCGAGGTGCAGGCTGTGCTAGGCGGGTTTGGGGGAGGATCCGCCGGAAGGGGCGGTGTCTGGGTTGGTGGGGGCGAGGTCGGGGTCGGGGGAGGTGTACATGGAGGGTTGGGTGGCGAGGTGGGTGGCGGCGACGCGGTCGAGGAGCTCCTTGAAGCCCGTGAGGGCGGCGAAAGGAGCGAACTGGGCCGCGCGGTCGGCCATGGACATCCGGGGATGGCGCCGGGGCTCGAACCGGGGGTGGTCCAGGAGGTCGTCGTAGCGGTGGTCGAAGTCGTTGTTCATGCCTTGTGTCCTCCGATCTGTTGGTTGCGGTCGCGGGCGGTGGCGCCCTCGTCGAAGTTCATGCCCTTGAGGATGGCGTTCTTGCCGAACTTGCGGCGGATGGCGAGGATGGCCTCCTGGCGGCTTCGCTCGCGGGAGGCGTCCTCGGCGGGCTCCTCGAAGAGGTCCAGCTGGACGCCGTCGAGGCTGTCCTCGCGGACGACGCGGGCGGCGACCACGTAGACGCGCCGGACGCTGAGGTCGGGCGCGACGATGCGGTCGAACAGCTCCATCACCGCGTCGGTGATCAGGCGCGTCGAGGAAGTGGGGCGGGGGAGGTTGACCGAACCGTGGGCCGGCTTGGGCACCGGCCGGCCGTACCAGTCGGTCGAAATCGGCCCCTGGTATGTGTCGGGGCCGGTTTTGGTCCGGCGGTAGCCGCCCAGGATCTCGCGGGGAGCCTCCGCGGCGTTGCTGGTGTCGTAGCCGACGCTCAGGATCATCTGGTCGGTGACCAGCCCCTTGTCCACGAGGTCCAGGACCAGCTGGTCCGTCATCTCGCGGACGATCAGCTTCGCCTTGTCGAAGGGGTAGGGCGACGAGAGCACCTGGCCGACGGAGAGGCTGTTGGCCGAAGGCCGGTAGGCCTTGATGTCGGCCATGGTGCAGGGCTCCCACCCCCAGGCATGGTCGATGAGCAGCTCGGCGTTGACGCCGAAAATCTTGTAGAGCACATCCTCGTTGTAGCGCTCCCACGGCTGGCCGACCGAGCAGCGGGCGATGTCGCCCATCGTGTAGAGGCCCGCGGCCTCGAGCCGGGCGGCGATGCCGTGCCCGACGCGCCAGAAGTCCGTCAGGGGGCGGTGCGTCCAGTATTTCCGGCGATAGCCGGCCTCGTCCAGCTCGGCGATGCGCACCCCGTCCTTGTCGGCCGGGATGTGCTTGGCCTCGATGTCCATCGCGATCTTGCAGAGGTAGAGGTTGGGCCCGATGCCGGCCGTGGCCGTGATGCCCGTCTCGCGGAGCACCTCCTGGATGATCTTGCGCGTGAGGTCGTGGGGCGAGAGCCCGTAGGTGCGCAGGTAGGCCGTGGCGTCGATGAACACCTCGTCGATCGAATAGACGTGGATGTCTTCCGGCGCGAAATAGCGCAGATAAATCCCGTAGATCTTGCCGCTGACCTCCATGTAGTGCGCCATGCGGGGCGTGGCCACGATGTACTGCAGCTCCAGCGACGGGTCCGCGAGGAGCGCGGCGTGGTCGGACGACCCGCCGCGGAACCGCCGCCCCGGCGCGCTCCGGCGCCGCTCGGCGTTGATCCGCCCGACCGCCTGCACCACCTCGAAGAGGCGGGCGCGGCCGGGGATCCCGTACGACTTGAGCGAAGGGGTGACCGCCAGGCAGATGGTCTTCTCCGTGCGGCTCGCGTCCGCCACCACCAGATGCGTGTTCAGGGGGTCAAGACCCCTGTCCACGCACTCCACGGAGGCGTAGAACGACTTCAGGTCGATGGCGATGTATGTACGGGGTTTCACAAGGCAAAATTAGCGAAACTCCTTGAAATATAATCACTGCCGGGACGCGTGTTTCTATGAGGAATTTGATTATATTTGTAAGAAAACCACATACCGTTATGCTCAGAATAGCTATTCTTGGATCAGGAATGATCGTCCCCCAGATGATAGATGCGATGCAGACCGTGACAGGCTACGAAATCGTGGCTATATGTGCGCGCAATCGCGAAAAGACCTCCCGCTTCGGCATCCCGCACGTCTACACCGACTACGCGGAGATGCTCGCCCGGCCCGACATCGACTTCGTCTACGTGGCCCTGCCCAACTCGCTCCATTTCGACGCCGCGAAGCAGGCGCTCCTGGCCGGCAAGAACGTCCTCCTGGAGAAACCCTTCACCTCCACGGTGGAGCAGGCCGCCGAGCTCTTCGCCCTGGCGGGCGAGCGCGGCCTCTTCATCTTCGAGGCCATCTCCAACATCCACCTGCCCAATTTCCACAAGCTCCGCGAAATCCTCCCGCAGATTGGCCCCGTGCGCCTCGTGCACGCCGACTACGACGAGCATTTCGGCCGCTACGACGAATACCTCGCCGGCGCCGACATCCCCGTGTTCACGCAGGAATACGAAGGCGGCGCGCTGCGCGACATCAACATCTACTGCCTGCACATCGTGCTGGCCCTCTACGGCCGGCCGGACGCCGTCTTCTACGCGTCCAACGCCCTCGGCCGCAACGCCGTCCCCACGTCCGGCGTCGCCACGCTCCGCTACGACGCCGCCGGCCTCGTGGCCGTCTGCACGGCCTCGATGGATTCCGACGGCTACCGCGGCTTCCTCTTCCAGGGCGAGAAGGGGACCATCCGCACCCACCACCTGCCCAACTTCTCCACGCAGGTGGACCTGATGCTCCCCGGCCAGCAGACGCAGTCGTTCGCGCTCAACAACTACGAACACCGCCTCTGCCACCAGCTCGAGGACTACCGCGACATCTTCCTGGCCCGCGACCGCAAGGCCGCGGAAGCGCTCCAGGCCCAGACGATGCTCGTGATGGACACCATCGTCCGCCTGGAGCGGAGCGAACCCGCCCGCAGCTGACCTGAAAGAATACCAATCCAACCGTTATATGCGAAAACTACTTCTATCCATCCTCCCGCTGCTGGCCGTCGCGGCCTGCTCGCGGGTCGGTTCCAACGCGGACCTCAAGCTCGGCGACAACGACTACTTCGAGCGCCAGGGCGTCAACGTGCTGGTGTTCAGCAACGCCTTCAACGGCGGCTTCAACGACGAGAAGAACTCCGGCATCGAGATCATCCACCACGGCGTCCGCACCGTCCAGGGCGGTGCCGTCCGTCTGTCCAACACCCCGGAGCAGTGGGACCTCGTCCCCCAGTCCACCCGCTCGGTGGACCACGAGACCGGCACCGTCGAAGTGACCCTCCGCTACCCGGAGTATGACTTCGACTCCCGCATCGTGGCCCGGGCCGAAGGCAAGGCCGTCCGGATCGAAGTCTGGCTGGACAAGCCCGTCCCGGCCGAACTCGAAGGCGACGCCGGCTTCAACATCGAACTCCTCCCTTCCCAATACTGGCAGAAGACCTACGTGATGGACGGCAAGGTCGGCCGCTTCCCGCGCTACTCCGCGAGCGAGACGGTCACCCGTCCCAACGAAGAGAAAGTCAAGCAGTTCAAGGGCTACCGCACCTACGACGACCGGGGCACCGGCCGCTTCGTGGACCCGCTCCCGCTGGTCGCCGGCCACGAGCTGACCGTGGCCCCGGACGCCCCGGAGCGCATGATCCGCTTCAGCAGCGAGGACGCCGAGATCAGCCTCTACGACGGGCGCCTGCTCGCGCAGAACGGCTGGTACGTCCTGCGCAGCGTGCTGCCCGCCGGCAAGACCGGCAAGGTGCTGAGCTGGCTCGTGGAGCCCAACGCCGTGGCCGGCTGGGTCCGCGAGCCCAACGTGGGCTTCTCCCAGGTGGGCTATCTGCCTGAGCAGCAGAAGGTCGCGGTGATCGAGCTGGACCCGCTCG
>LUZH01000314.1 GCA_001602885.1 Bacteroidales bacterium Bact_16
AGGTGCCGCACGCGCACGCCGGTCTCCACCTTGTTGACGTTCTGGCCGCCGTGGCCGCCGGAGCGGAAGGTGTCCCACTCGATGTCGGAGGGGCTGATCTCGATGTTGATGCTGTCGTCCACGAGGGGATAGACGAACACGGAGCTGAAGGTGGTCTGGCGCTTGCCCTGGGCGTTGAAGGGGGAGATGCGCACGAGGCGGTGCACGCCGGACTCGGCCTTGAGGTAGCCGTAGGCGTAGTCGCCCTCGTACTGGATGGTGCAGGACTTGATGCCGGTCTCGTCGCCTTCGATCTCTTCGGTCACGGTCATCTTGTAGCCGTTGCGCTCGCCCCAGCGCATGTACATGCGCATCAGCATCGCGCTCCAGTCGTTGGCTTCCGTGCCGCCGGCGCCGGAGTTGATGGTCAGGACGGCGCCGAGGTTGTCGCCTTCCGCGCCGAGCATGTTCTTGAGCTCCAGGTCTTCGATCTTGCCGCAGGCCTGCTTGTAGGCGTCGTCGATCTCGGCGCCTTCCGGGTCCAGCTCCTGCAGGACCTCGAGGTCCTCGACCGCCGACCGGGCGCCGTCAAAGGCGGACACCCAGGCCTTGATGCCGCTGAGACCCTTGAGGAAGGTCTCGGCCTGCTTGGGGTCGTCCCAGAAATCCGGCGCCTGGCTGCGCGCTTCTTTCTCCTTCACTTCCGCCCTCTTCGCTTCGATGGCAAGGCACTGGTGGAGCGTCTCCACGCGCTCCTGCAGATTTCTGATTTGGTCCAGGGTTATCATATCTGACAAAGATATGATTTTTTTGCCTTACAGGCAAGCGAACAAGGCGCGGAGGGCGGTGGGATCGCCGGAGGAGAGGAGCTCCACGCCGGGGGCCGGATCGGCCTCGGCGACGCCGCGCTCGTGCAGGATGTGCAGGAGCTGGCGCGCCACGGCGGGCGCAGGGTCGATGACCTGCACGCCGGGGCCCGCGATGCGCCGGATCACGGGCAGCAGGAAGGGATAATGCGTGCAGCCGAGCACGATGGTGTCGGCGCCTGCGTCCAGCAGCGGCTGGAGGCTCGCGCGCACGACGCGCTCGGCCTCCGGGCCGTCGAGCTGCCGGCCTTCGACCAGCTGGACGAAGCCCTCGCCGACGTGCTCTTCGATGCGCACTTCGTGCTGGAACATTTCCTTGGTATTGAGGTATTTGGAGGCCTTGAGGGTGCCGGCTGTGGCCAGCACGCCGATCACGCCGCTGCGCGTCCCGAGGGCGGCCGGCTTGACCGCCGGCTCCATCCCCACGAAGGGGACGTCGAACTCCTCGCGCAGGGTGGCGATGGCGGCGCCCGTGGCCGTGTTGCAGGCCACTACGATCGCCTCCGCGCCCTTATCCAGCAGCAGGCGCGTGATGGCACGCGCCCGGTCCTGGATATAGGCTGCGCTCTTTTCCCCGTAGGGGCAGTGAGCGTTGTCTGCATAGTAGATATAACGCGCGGAAGGGAGGACCTTCCGTATTTCTCGCAATACTGAAAGTCCTCCCGAACCGGAATCGAATAGTCCGATGACTGCCATCAGAGGGATTCGTAGAGGTCGTACTTCTGGACGAGGTCGCCGGTCAGCTGGCCGAGCACCTCGAAGTAGGGCGATCCGTCGATGATGGAGAGCTTGTACACGGTCTCGTCGACCTTGTAGTATTCCTCGCCGTCGATGGTGATGACGTCGTAGTCGTCAGGAAGCTCCTGCACCAGGGCCCCGGCGGGCGGGACGATGGTCACGTATTTGCCATCCTTGTCCTTGGTGAAGAACACGCCGTCCTGGTAGAAGTACTCCATGCCGGCGTCGGCATAGCTCTGGACCAGGCCGAGGCGGTCGGCCTCCTTGTAGGACTTGGCAGCGCGCTCGCTGTTGAGGGCGATGGCTTCGTTCTGCCGGGCGATCGTGGCGTTGTTGGCCGCGATGGTGGCGTTCTGGCTGGCGATGGTCCTGGCGTTTTCGTTGATCGTACGGTACGTGTTGTACACGTCGTAGTAGTAGGCGAAGTTGCAGACCGAGTAGACCAGGTTGTCAAGCACCGGATCGAAGTAGATGCCGAACGGCGGACGGCTCACGTAGTAGTGGCCTCTGTAGTGGCGGTAGTAGATGCCGTCGACCACGTAGTAGGGGATGCCCAGGTAGGTCACGCGGACGTAGCGGGACGGCAGGTAGGAGACGCGGTAGCCGAAGTAGTGGCGGCCGCCATCCCAGAAGCGGACGGCGCGTCCGAACGGCATCGGGTCGCGGCGGCGGGGCGGGATGCGCTCCATGTTGTGGCCGGGGCCCGGACGCATCTTGACGTGGTTGGGACCACGCCCGCCCTCGAAGTTGCGGGGAGCCTGCTCGCTCCGGCGGACGGTCCGCGGCGCGTTGTTGGTGCTCATGCCCGACTGGGGCTGGTTGCGGTTGATGCTGGCGTC
>LUZH01000315.1 GCA_001602885.1 Bacteroidales bacterium Bact_16
GGACAGGACGGCCAGGGCCGCGAGGATCAGTTTCTTCATCGTGTGGTTATTTGACGGGGACGAGTTTGATTTCGTAGAGGCGCGGCCAGTATTTGCCGGTCAGGTAGATCTTGCCGGTCGCCGGATCGCGTGCGATGCCGTTGAGCACGTCCGTCTCGGGCTTGCGGAGCTTGTCCGGCAGCAGGCCGCTGCAGTCGACGGTGGCCTCGACGGTGCCGTCGGCGGGGTTGATGATGACGATCAGGTCCGTGGTGTAGACGTTCGCCCAGACCTTGCCGTCGATGTATTCCAGCTCGTTGAGCAGGCGCACCGGGCGGCCGTCCATCTTGACGGTCACGCTGCGCTCCTGCTTGAACTCGGGCGTGAGGAAATACAGCCGGGCGGAGCCGTCCGAGGCGATCAGGGACTTGCCGTCGGTGGTCAGGCCCCAGCCCTCGCGGGGATAGGAATAGGTCTGGCGGTACTCCAGCGTCCTGGCGTCGTAGACGAACGCGACCTTGTTGAGCCAGGTCAGGATGAAGAGCTTGTCGCCCAGCATCACGGAGCCTTCGGCGAAATATTTCTGCTGGAAATTCATCTTCGAGAGGACCTTGCCGGTGGCGAGCTCCACCTCGCGGAAGGTGGACTGGCCGAACTGGCCGGTGCTCTCGTAGAAGCGTCCGCCCGCGAAGAACAGGCCCTGGGTGTAGGCGCCCGTGTCGTGGGGGTATTCCTTGACGACCTGGATCTTATATTGCTTGACGCCCGCGCCGGAGCAGCCGGTGCACAGCAGTGCCAGCGACAGGGCCATGAGGGCGCGCAGGATGTTGTTTCTTACCATTTATCGTAGTGGATGTTCTCCGGTTTCCATTTGTCCTTGGGCTGGTCGTCACCGGCGGGATAGCCCACGGGAACGACGCAGTAGGGGGAGACGTTCTCCGGCAGGCCGAGGACCTCGCGGACGTTGTCCATCCGCTCGGCGTAGGGGTAGCAGGCCGTCCAGACGGCGCCCAGGCCGGTCGCCTCGGCGGCCAGCAGGAGGTTCTCCGTGGCGGCGGCGCAGTCGGCCGTCCAGTTGCCGTTCTCCGTCTCGACCGGCTCGGCGTCGGGCTGCCCGAAGGGGCGCATCGACATCGTGGTCTGTCCGCAGACCACGAACACGGCGGCCGCCTGGGAAATCATCCCGCCGCGCGGGCCCGCGAGGGCGTCCTTGACGGCCTGGTCGGTCACGACGACGAAGCGCCAGGGCTGCAGGTTCATCCCGGTAGGCGCGGCCATCGCGGCCCTGAGGAGGGTCTCGATCTGGTCCTGGGTGAGCTTTTGGTCGGTGTAGGAGCGCACGCTCTTGCGAGCGAATATGGTCTCGAGCGTGGCGTTGCCCTGCTGCTGTTTCGGGGCGCAGGAGACGAACGCGGCCGACGCGGCCAGCGCGAGAAGCACAAGGATTCTGACGGATTTCATATTAATTGGTTCTTGGGTCGATTCCACAAATATAATGAATTATATGGAAAGGTCCGCTAACGGCGCGGCAGCGGATTTCCCATGCGGGATGCGTCGCGCGTGCCGTCCTCGCTGAGGTCGAAGACCATGTATTTCCGCGAAAGTGGCGTGTAGGCCCGCCAGCCGTTGCCGGGGCGGCCCGTTTTCGCGAAGTCGGTCCAGCAGCTGATGACGTGCTCCGCCAGCGCCCAGTCGGCTTCCGTGAACGGGCGGTCGCCGCGGTCGAGCGACTTGAACACGTACCAGAGCTCGGAGGAGTGGAACGCGCCCTTCATGTCGTGCGAGCCTTCGGCGTCGTCCGGCAGCGCGTGCGCGAACTGGTAGGCGTAGACCGGGCTGTGGGCCTTGTTGCGGAGCTCGTTGAAGATGCGGATGCTCCACTGGGTGTCGCCCAGGTCGTCGCGCGTGAAGCCAATCATGTAGGGGATGTCCTTGATGCGCCCGTTGGTGGCGGCCGCGTCGAAGCTCTCCGGCAGCACGTAGCCGTCCACGACGGGCGAGGTGGCCAGCCGGACGGCTTCGCCGGTCCCGGCCGCATGTCGGGCGCCGAGCCCGAAGACCTCCTCCGTGGAGGCGGCGCGCATCTTCTCCAGCGTGTCGTAGCCGGCCCAGTCGAAGACGGCCTTGTAGGCCGCTGCGTTGGCGGCGACGACCGAGTCGGCCTGCGCCGCCGTCTGCTCCGCGACCTGCGGATAGACGCCTCCGCCGCTCTGGAGGATGGCTTTCTTGATGAGGCCGCCGGTGAGCGGCGAGGCGACGAGCGTCTTGACGCTGCCCGCGCCGGCGCTCTGGCCGAAGACGGTGATGTTGTCCGGGTCGCCACCGAAGGCGGCGATGTTGGCGTGGATCCATTTCAGCGCGGCGATCTGGTCCAGGATGCCGTAGTTGCCGCTGACGTGCTCCGGGCTTTCCTCCGCCAGGAGCGGATGGTTCATGAAGCCGAAGATGCCGAGGCGGTAGTTGACCGTGACCAGGATCACGCCCTTCTGCGCCCAGACCTTGCCGTCGAATTCGGGCTCGTAGCCCCAGCCGCCGGTGTAGGCGCCGCCGTGGATCCACATCGCCACGGGCAGCTTCCTGTCGGTCTGGCCCGGTGCGGGCGTCCAGACGTTGAGGTAGAGGCAGTCCTCGCTGAATTCGGGGTCTTCCCAGTAGAATTCGCTGGTCCAGGGGTTGCTGGCGTCGTGCGGGGCCTGCATGGCGCCGGGCCCGAAGGTGTCGGCGACCTTGACGCCCTCCCAGGGCACGACGGGCTGGGGCGCCTTCCAGCGCAGCTCCCCGACGGGCGGGGCGGCGAAGGGGATTCCCTTATAGACATAGACACCCTCGATGGAGGATTCGACGCCCTGGATCCGGCCTCCTTCGATGTCCAGGACCGGATTGCCCAGCAGGGCCGGGGCCGGTGCCTGCGCGCATCCGGCGAGCAGGAGGGCGATGGCTGCAATGACTGACGGTGTTCTCATATGCGGTGCGGGTTGCTAGAATCTGTATCCCAAAGACCATTCCAGGTTGAGGCCCCGGTGGGTGTCGCGCAGGTCCACGCCGGCGAAGAGCCCGCCCAGCCGGGCGAACTGGTAGCGCATGCCGACCTTCTTGAGGACGGGGCCGAAGCGGTCCGCGAGGCCGGTGCGTTTGGAGAGGTATTTCCCGACGATGACGTGGGCGGATATCTGGCGGTAGTGGAATTCCTGGGTCAGGTAGATGCCCGCGTGGAACGGCGAATAATTGTCAGGATCGTCCTCGCGGCCTGTCTGCAGGACGTCCGTCATCCAGTAACTGTTGTCGGACCAGCCCCCTTCCGCCCCGACGCCGGTGGCGAAGACGGGGGAGTAGCGCCAGACCAGCTCGGCGCAGAGGACGACGCGCGGGCGGGCCGGCGCCCTGCGCTCCCGGTGGCCGTTCCGGTCATAGGCGTTCTGCTCGTCGGTGAAACAGAGTACGCCGGCGGCCGCGGACACTTGCAGGTGCAGTCCCTTGGGGTATTCCGGCCGCTCCGGGCGCACCGCGGAGCGCGGCGTAAACTGGACGGGGGCCAGATAGTAGCGCGTGCCGACGCTGAGACTGAGCTCGTTCGTGCCACAGTTCTCGGCTGTGTGCATGGCATTGGAGTGGTGCGTCAGGTACAGGCCGCCGGTCAGCGCCCAGTGCGGCGAGAGGAAACACTCGGCGTGCAGGCCGGCGCCGACATCGAAAAAGACGTGCGAGCCTATGTAGACGTTGCTCGGGTTGTTCTTGTGGTGATAGCACTGGTCGGAATAGGCCAGGCCCAGCTCGACGGCGGGGCCGAAGCGGAAAGCCCGGGTCCGGATCCAGTCGAACTGGGCCCAGCCGTACAGGTTCACGATGTCGCCCAGGCGGGAGTCGACGGGCTCTTTATTCCCCGAGGGGACGTAGGGCTTGAATTTCATCAAGCCCGCGAAATCGTGGGAAAGGCCGATGCCGAAGGTCGGGTAGTTGTAGGCCCATTCGTACCAGTTGCCGTCTTCCGGAAGCGTGGTCAGGCCGGCGGTGACGCCGACCAGGCCGCTGACGTGGGTGTTCAGCAATATGTCGCGGAGCCTGGCACTGTTCAGGAAGTCGTTGCAGCGTGCGTAGCCTTCCACGCTGAGGTGCCTGCTGTCGACGGTCTGCGCCGGCAGCAGGCAGGAGCCCGCCGTCATGGACAGTCCGATGGCCAGCAGGCCGGTTCTGATCGAGTTTTTCATATGGATCTGATGCATTTGCTAGAAACTGTACCCCAAAGACCATTCCAAACTGTAAGAACGGTCCATCTGATGTGCGCGCATGTCCAGTCCGGCGAAGAGGCCGCCCGCGCGGGCGAAGTGGTAGCGCGCGCCGAGTTTCTGGAAGGTCCGGCCGACGTCTTCCGTCAGGCCGGTGCGCTTGAAGAGGTAGTAGCCGGCGGCGAGGTGGACGGACACCTGCCGGTAGCGGAATTCCTGGATGATGTAGAGGCCTGCGCGCAGCGGGGAATAGCCGGCCGGATCCGTGCCGCCGGTCAGCAGCAGGTCGGTCTCCCGGTAGTTGTTGGCGGCGTAGTCCAGTTCCGCTCCGATGCCGGTGGCGAAGATAGGGGAGTAGCGCCAGAGCAGCTCGGTGCCGAGGACGGCGCGCAGGCGGGCCGGCGGCAGCCGGTCGGGCGCGCCCGACTTGAGGATGCCGTCCAGCTCGACCGGGCAGCTGTGCACGCCGGCCGCGGCGAATACCTGCCAGTGCAGCCCCTTGGGGAATGCGGGCCGCTCGGGATGCACCGCGGAGCGGGGCGTGAAGCGGACCGGGGCCAGGTAGTGGCGCACGCCGGCGCCGAACGAGCATTCGTTGATGCCGAGGTTGGGCGCCCGGAGCATGCCGTTGGAGTGGTGCGTGAGGTACACGCCGCCGGTCAGCGCCCACTGCGGCGTGAAGCGCCATTCGGCCCGCAGGCCGGTGCCGATGAGGGCGAAGACGGGCGAACCGATGAAGCGGTTGGCCCGGTTGGTATGGTAGTCGTAGGTCTGCCCGGTGAAGGCCAGGCCCAGTTCCAGCAGCGGTCCGAAGCGGAAAGAGCGGGTCCGGACGAAGTCGAATTCCGCCCAGCCGTAGAGGTTGGCGATGTCGCCCAGCCGGGAATTGTTCTTGAAGTCGAGCGAGCCCGAACGGCCGTAGGAGAGCGCCAGGCCGAAGGTCGGATAGTTGTAGGCCCACTCATACCAGTTGCCGTCTTCCGGGTGCGTGGACAGGCCGGCCGAGAGGCCGTACAGGTCGTAGGCGTGGCTGTCCAGCAGGTTCTGGTAGATGCCCTGGCCGTCCAGGATGTTGTTGTAGCGCGCGTAGGCGCCTACGTTGAGGTGTTCGGGGTCGACGGTCTGCGCCGGCAGCAGGCAGGAGCCCGCCGTCAGGGTCAGTCCGATGGCCAGCAGGCCGGTTCTGAAAGCGTTTTTCATGTTCATTCTTCTGTCCCGGAATCTGTCTTCCGGAAGATTATGTAGCCGATTGCGGCGATGGTGATGCTCATCAGCGGGGAGATCCAGTTGAAAAAGCAGTAGGGGAGGTATGCGAGGGTCGGGACGT
Source organism: Bacteroidales bacterium Bact_16 (assembly GCA_001602885.1). The sequence goes on from LUZH01000315.1 coordinate 5,530, forward strand.
GCAGGATGGTGGACTGCGTCATGCCGCAGCTGCTCCAGGGGAAGAGCGGCGAGGTCACGGTCGCGGAGTCCTCGACGCTGCGGCTGAGCAGCCGGCGCTCGTAGCCCTCCTTGTCGTAGGTGTCGCGGAAAATGTCGGAAGTCAGGATGATGGAGAGGTACTGGTCGGACACGATGCCGTTGAGGAGCGTGCCGGAGGCCACGGTCGTGGACACCAGGCCGAAGCGGCGCCGGGCGAGCGGCAGGATGAGGCGCGAGATCTCGCGCAGCATCCCGCTGGCGCGCATGCAGCCGCCGAAGCACATGCCGCAGATGATCAGGTAGATGGTGTTGAGCATGCCCAGCATGCCGCGCGTGGACACGAGCGCGTCCACTTCTGCGTTGCCGGTCGCGATGGAGACCGAGTTGTAGACGGACTCCATCGTGCCCGCGAAGAAGACCTTGGCGCGGGTGCCCTGCACGACCTTCTCGCCGATGCCGGCGACCAGGTCTGGCTGGAAGAAGAGCGCGAAGGCCGAGGCGAGGACCGTGGAGATGGCAAGCACGATGAGCGCCGGGCGCTTGCGCGCGATGAGCCAGGCGGTGATGAGCGGCACGACCATCAGCCAGGGGCTGAGGTTGAAGGTGCGGCCGAGCGCCTGCGCGTATTGCTCCACCTGCGCCGCCGGCGCTCCCTGGCGCGAGAGGCCGAGGACGGTGAAGATGATGAGCGTGATGGTGATGGAAGGCACCGTGGTGACCATCAGGTAGCGGATGTGCGGGAAGAGGGGCACCCGGTTGATGGAGGAAGCCATCACCGTGGTGTCGGACAGGGGCGAGATCTTGTCGCCGAAATAGGCGCCGGAGATGATGGCGCCGGCGATCAGCCCGTCGGAGAAGCCTTCGGCCTTGCCGATGCCCATCAGCGCCACGCCGATGGTGGCGATGGTCGTCCAGGAGCTGCCCACCATCAGGGACACGAGCGCGCACAGGACGCACGCGGACAGCAGGAAGACTTTCGGGGAAATGATCTTCAGGCCATAATATATGAAGGTCGGCACGATGCCGCTCACGGTCCACGCGCCGGACAGCGCGCCGATCAGCAGGAGGATGACGATGGCGTTGGTGACGTCGCCGACGTTGGAGCGGATGGCGTCTTCGAAGGTGCTCCAGGGCGTCTTGTAACGCCACATCGACAGCCAGACGCAGATGCCCGTGGCCACGAGCAGGGAGACCTGCGAGGGGCCGAGGATGGCGTCGCTGCCGAAAATGCTGATGTCCAGGGCCAGCAGGCCCACCAGTACGATGACCGGAATCAGTGCTATGATGATCTTGCTTTGTGCGTCGCGTCTCATTTGAACGCGTAAGTTAAGGATTTTCTCCCAAAATCCCCAAATATTGGGATTGCGCGTCCGGCGGCGCTCAATCTAATTATTAAAATTATTTAATATCGGTAAAGGCCGCCTCCGACCGGCAGACGGCGGGTTCTTCCCGCCGCCTGCTTTTTGTATCTGCCTGTAGTGGTCGCGGATGGAAACAGGATTGTTAAAAACGACAAAAGGCCGCTGTCTCAGCGGCCTTTTACGGTTAGTTAGTAGTGTATTACCT
>LUZH01000316.1 GCA_001602885.1 Bacteroidales bacterium Bact_16
CCCGCACCCCGGGCCACGGCGGCAGCGGCCAGCGCTTCGACTGGTCCATCATGGACGACTATGAGGAGAAGACGCGCTTCCTGCTCAGCGGCGGCCTCGGCCTGGACACCGTGGAGACGCTCCACGATTTCATCTACCCGTTCCTCGCCGGGTTCGACCTCAACAGCCGCTTCGAGACCGCCCCGGGCATCAAGGACCCGGACCTGCTGGAAGTATTCCTTGAAAACCTTCAAAGATAATTGATTATGAACCGTATAGACAGACTCTTCAGCGGCAACCCGCAGCGGTTGCTCTCCATCTACTTCTGCGCCGGCGCCCCGACCCTCGACGGCACGGCGGACGTCATCCGCACCCTCGCCGCCGAGGGCGTGGACATGATCGAGATCGGCATCCCCTTCAGCGACCCGATCGCCGACGGCCCCGTGATCCAGGGCGCCGCCAGCCAGGCCCTGCGCAACGGGATGAGCGTCGAGCGCCTCTTCTCGCAGCTGGAAGGCATCCGCAAGGACGTGGACATCCCCCTCATCCTGATGGGCTACCTCAACCCCGTCGCCCACTACGGCTTCGAGGCTTTCTGCAAGCGCTGCCAGGAGGTGGGCGTGGACGGGCTCATCCTGCCCGACCTCCCCTTCAAGGACTACCTGGAAAGCTACAAAGACGTGGCCGAGCGCTACGGGCTGCATACCATCATGCTCATCACCCCGGAGACCTCCGAGGAGCGCGTGCGCCTGATCGACGAGCACACCGCCGGCTTCATCTACATGGTCTCGTCCGCCGCCACCACGGGCGCCCAGCAGGACTTCGACGCCCAGAAGCAGGCCTACTTCCAGAAGATCGACGCGATGCACCTGCGCCTGCCGCGCATGGTCGGCTTCGGCATCAGCAACAGGCAGACCTTCGACGCCGCCTGCGCCGCTGCGGCCGGCGGCATCATCGGCAGCCGCTTCGTCACCCTGCTCGACCAGGCCGCCGGCGACGCCCGGGCCGCCATCCGCCAGCTCAAGGCCGACATCGGCAAATAGCCTTCCGGTCAGAAAGGACGGGTGTAGTGAAGGCGGATGCAGCGGACGGCAAGGCCGCTGGCACGCTGCGGGCCGACATTGTAGCCGGAGTTGTAGGTCACGAAAGTGAACGGGGAAGTGATGCCCTGGCTCTGCAGGCTGCAGATGATGTTGGTCGCTTCCACGCCGCTGCTGTTGAAGCGGCGCCAGCCCGTGAAGGGATAGAAGATGCTGCCCTTCGGGGAAAGGGTGGCCGTCCCTTCGGGGTGATAATATCCGCCGATGCGCGAGGCCAGCACTTCTTTCGTGGCGTTCGTGATATCAGACCAGGCGCCGATCTCCGGGACCTGCCAGCCGGGCGGGCAGGGGTCGTAGACGGATTTGCCCGCCTCGCAGTTGTCGGCTCCGTGCTGGTCGGCCTTGGGGTCCAGCCACACGCCGTTGTCCACGCCGATGATGGCGCCCGTGTCCTCGTAATAGGTCCAGTGCCAGGTGCTGCCCGTACCGACCTTGATGAAGGTCTGGGGATTGTGGATGCTGTAGCGGATGTTGTATTTCGGCCCGACGCCCTCCGGTGAGGTGCCGGCCTGGTCGGCCGTCGTGTTGGGGACGGCGCCGCGGGCCGGGAACGGATCCTTCCGGCCGCGCTGGTAGTAGCAGCCGGACGACATCGGAAGCTCGATGTTGTCGGCCGGAATCTGGATCACCGCGCCGAGGTTGCGGTCCATCATGAAGGCCTCCGCATAGGCCGCCGAGGCCCACGTGGCGCCCCCATAGCGGTGGATTTCTCCGCCGGGAACGGTATAGATGTATTCGGCTTCGCTCTCCGGCGTCGACGGATCGTCCGTCACGGGCGCGAGCCCGTAGTACGGATCGTAATCCGTCACCCACAGGTGCCAGCTCCACAGGATGTCGTTCATGCTGGCCCCGGAAGTCTTCCGGATGGCCACCAGGGCGTTGCCCTTCATCCCGTTCGTGACCTTGACCTTGATGAACGGGGACGTGCCGACACCGTCGGGATTGAATCCCTGGCCGGAGGCGACATAGGTGCCGGTTCCGTCGTCATAGGACCCCACGAGCAGTTCGCTGTCCGGCACGGCGCGACCATCTTTGTCCTTGACTTCGTTCCAGACCAGGAAGGCTTCCCAGGTCGTATTCTCCAGCAACTCATAATAGTCCGTCGTGGCGGCGCCGTATACGCCCATGTTCGTCCCGGGCACATTCCAGAACACGGCCGCGCGGCGGACCGGGACGAAGAAAGTCGTCGCGGTCCCGGCCCGGCCCGGCGGCTTCAGCATATAGCAGTTGGCGTCCACGGTGAAGCGGATCTCGTCCGCGTCCTCGATCCGGGAGTCCGTGGCCGGATCGCCTTTCCCGTTGAGCTCGATGGTGTACTCGTAGCGCTTGTTGGCCTCCAGGTTGAAGTCCGAGGTGAGGTTGGCGCCCAGGTAATAGGTGTAGGTGATGTTCCGCGCAGGCGTCCCGTAGGTCGTGTAGATGCAGAAGCGCGTCGCGCCCCGCAGCGCATGGCAGTTCTTGTCTGCCTGCACCGCATTCTTGATCGAGCCCCGCAGGTTGACGGGGACATAGTACGTGTAAGTCTGCGTGTCGCCGCTCTCGTTGTACGCGGCAGGGAAATCCTGCTCGGCTTCGTCGAAGCGGAAAGGGACCGCCGACGAATACGGGTCCGAGAAACCGGGATAGTTTGTCACGTAGTAGTATTTCCGGTTGACGTCGCACAGCTGGACTTTGTCGATGGTCACCTTGTCCGGATCTGCCGAGGTGTTCCGGACGTGGACCACCACCTTGGCGCAGTTGCGGCGGAGGTAGAAGGGCCCGACGGTCCCGGCGGACACGCCGTCGGGCAGCTCCAGGCAGCCGCTCATCCGCAGGTAGCGGTCCGCGCCGCCGTTGGGGCTGTACCAGATCCCCTTCCCCGTCAGGTCTTCCAGGGCGTTGAGCAGGTTGCTGTTCTGCCCCGCGAGGAATTCGCCCAGCGGGGTGCCGATGGCGACGGGGGCCTTGCCCCAGGCATTGGCGACGACAAGCACCGTGTTCCGGGCCGCGGAAGTCACCAGCGAGACAGGATCGCCATATTCGACGAACTGCTGGCTGATCAGCAGCGCCGCGTCGCGGTTGACGGCATCCTGCCACTCGAACTGCAGGACAAGGAGCGTCTTGACCGCTGCCGCTGTGTCGTAGCCCTCGGCGTCCGGCTCATGGTCGGCCTTGGTGGCGGACTCCTCCGGAGCGATGGACAGCGAGAGCGTCACGGGCACGGTCGGGCGGTCCGTGCCGCCGGAGAAGGGCGCTTCCTTGACGCACGCGGCCAGGGCCGGCAGCAGTGCCAGGCCCAGGAGACGGAATATGATGCAGCGTATTCTCATGGCAGGATCAATAAGGGAGACGGTAACCGAGGCGGATGCAGCGGACGACCAGGCCGTTGCCCTTGCAATTGTGATAATTCGTGTTCCAGTACCAGCCGCTGCCGAACACGTAGGTCTCCGCCCGGTTCACGTCGTTGCTTCGCGGCGTAGACGACCACAGGCGGCCGCCGGTGCCGATATCGTTGGTGCTGCCGGCCGTCCAGTAATAGCCCTTGATGCCGGAAGCGGGAATCAGGATGCGGCCTTTCGGCGCAAGCGGGTCATAGCCTTCGGGATAGTAGTACAATCCCTCCGGGGCCGAGGCCTTGTCGAATTCGGTCGTCGCGCTGTTGAAGTCCGACCAGGTGCCGTGTTTCGGGACCTGCCAGCCGTAGGGACAGGGATCATAGACAGATTTGTCCGGCTCGCAGTAGTCGGCGCCGTGCTGGTTGATGCGCGGGTCCATCCACGCGGTCTCGGCGCCCAGGACGGGGCCTTCGTCCTCATAGGTCATCCAGGCGCCGTTCTCCACGCCGGAGATGAACTGGACCGGATGGCGGATGCCATACCGGATGTTGTATTTCGCAAGTTTCGCGTCTACGCCCGCGCCTGTGGGCTGCTCGCCGGTCGCGTTGCCCTCGACGCCGTTCTCGATGATCGCATTCGGCAGTGGGTCCTTGCGACCCCATTCGTAATAGAGGCCGTTGCGTGGGACGGGCTTTTTCGGGTCACCCACGACAACGAGCGCCCCGAGGTTGCGGTCCATCATGAAAGCGTCCGCGTAGTATTCGTCCGAGGCCCAGTTGGTGCCGCCATAGCGGTGGATCTCGCCGCCGGGGACGGCGTAGAGGTAGTTGCCCGCCAGCGGGACCATCCGGACATACGGGTCGTAGTCCGTCACCCACAGGTGCCAGCTCCACAGGATGTCGTCGTTGGTCGGCGCACTGGTCTTCCGGATGGCCACGACGGCGTTTCCCACCATCCCGGAAGCGACCCGGACCTGGATGAAGGCCTGGCTGCCCGGGTTGTCGGGGTCGAAGCCCGTACCGGAAGAAGTGACCAGGAGGTCCCCGTCGGGGACCGGGTCGCCGTCGGCGTCGTTCACCTGGTTCCAGACAAGGTGCGCGGTCCAGGTGTCCGTCTCCTTCAGGATATAGGCAGGATCGCCATCACCGGCTCCGTAGAGTCCCATATTGGTGTCCGTCCGGTTCCAGAACACCGCCGCCCGGCGGACCGGGATGAAGAAATCTTTCGTCGCCCCGGCCCGCGCCGGCGGCTTGAGCATATAGCTGTTGGCGTCCAGGCCGAAGCGGACTTCGCTCTCGTCCTCGATCCGCGTGTCGGTCCCGGGATCTCCCCGGCCCTGGAGGTCGATGGTGAATTCATATTTCCTGTTGGGCGCCAGGTTGAAGTCCGAGGTCAGGTTGGCGCCCAGGTAGTAGGTGTAGGTGACGGGCTTCGCCGGCTCGCCGCAGGTGGCATAGACGCAGAAGCGCGTGGCGCCCTGCGGCGCATGGCGGTTCTTGTCGGCCTGCGACGCATTGGATACCGTGCCGCGCAGGTTGGCGGGGACGAGATAGGTGTAGGTCTGCGTGTCGCCGCTGACATTGTACTCGACCGGGAAGACCTCCTCGTCGTTGTCGAAGCGGCGGGGCGTCTGCGGGGAATACGGATCCGTGAACGCCACCGGCAGGCCGTCCGGGATGTTTGCAACATAGTGATACAGCCGGTTGATGTCGCGCAGCTGGACCGTGCCGACCGACACTTTGTCGGGGTCAGCGCTGGAATTTTTGACCCGGACCACCACCTTGGCGCAGTTGCGCTTGAGGTACAGCGGATTCGAAGGCGTGCCCAGCACCGTGCCCAGCGTCACGCCGTCCACCTTGACGGCCGTGCTCATCCGCAGATAGCGGTCCGCGCCGCCGCCCGGCGCATACAGGATGCCGGTGCCGTCCAGACTGCCCAGCGAGGAGAGCAGGTTGCCGTTCTGGCCGGCCAGGAAGTCGTCCAGCGACCCGTGGCCGGAGAGGTGGATGGTCTCGAGGCCCGGATCGGTCGCATTCGCGATCACGAAGATGATGTTCTCCCGCGAGGAAGTCACCAGCGGGATGTTCTCGACGCCGGTCAGGACGTCGTCATAGTCGTAGCAGACCTGGTTGCCCACGCGCGTGTAGCCGTCGCCCTCCTCATCCTTCTCGAACTGCAGGACGGTAACGGTCTTGATCGCCGTGGAGGCGTCGTAGCCGGGCTCGTCGGGGTCGAAGGCCCCCTTCGTGGCCGGCTCCTCCGGCGCCACGGCGAGGTTGAAGGTCACGGGGACCAGCTCCCGTCCGTCTTCTCCCGTCGTTCCGGGAATCTTGTCCAGCGGGGTGCATGCCAGCGCCAGCCCGAGCAGGAGCGCGGCCAGGATGCTACCGGATATGTTTCCTCGCTTCTTCATCTTAATACGGTCGGGTATAGTTCAAACGGATACAACGGACGGCCTGCCCCGCCGCGCGACGGTCAGCATACCAATATGAATTGACGGGACTCACCATCGTCGCGCTGAAATAGAGGGCGGACGACGCCATTACGCTCCAATACCCGCCGGCAGTATTGAAATCCCGGATGGGTCCCGTATAGCGGCAACCGTTTGCCGGGAAGAAAATACGGCCTTTCGTGGCCAGCGGGTCAAAGCCCTCCGGGTAATAATACAGTCCGACAGCGGCCGGAGCGGCTGCCCATTCGGTCGTGACACTCCGGAGGTCCGACCAGACGCCGCTGGCCGGGACCTGCCACCCATAGGGGCAGGGATCGTAGATGGATTTTCCGGACTCGCAGTTGTCGATGCCGTGCAACTCTATCTTGGGGTCATTCCACGCCGCGCCTGATGCGCCGAGGATATTGCCTCCCGTCTCATACGAGGTCCAGTAGGAGCCACTGATGAAGATGTAAGGGAAATGGACGCTATAGGGGATATTGTGCTTGACGCCCGCGCCCTCCGGCGGCTGGCCGGTGTTGTCCGCACCGATTACCGTGACCGTTCCCGTGTTCTGGAAAGGATCTTTGCGTCCGCCCTGATAATACAGGCCGATTCTGTCTAGCGCCTCATGCCCCTGGCCAATCACGATCCGGGCGCCCAGGTTGCGGTCCATGATGAAGGCGTTGCCGTATTCCGCCGTGTTCCAGGTCGTGCCGGCGTAGCGGTGGATATCGCCGTTGGGGACGGCGTAGATATAGTTCCCCGCCACGGGGGTCATCTCTATATACGGGTCATAGTCCGTGACCCAGAGGTGCCAGCTCCACAGGATGTCGCCCATCGTGGGGTCGGAAGTCTTGCGGATCGCCACCAGGGCGTTGCCTTTCATCCCGTTCGTGACCTTGATCCGGATGAAGGGGTTTGCGCCCGCGTCGCCGGGATTGAAACCGCGGCCGGCGGCGACGTAATTCCCTTCGCCGTCGTCGTGGGAGTCCACCAGCAGGGCACTGTCAGGCACGGGTGCGCCGGCGCCGTCCGTGACTTCGTTCCACACGAAGAAGGCCTCCCAGTCCGTGCTCTCGAGGAGTTCGTAGTATTCCGTCGTGGCGGCGCCGTACACGCCCATGTTGGTGCCGGGAACGTTCCAGAACACCGCCGCGCGGCGGACGGGGAAGGAGAACGTCGTCGACGCCCCGTCCCGCACCGGCGGCTTGAGCATATAGCAGTTGGCGTCCACGCCGAAGCGGACTTCGTCCACATCCTCGATGCGGCCGTCCACCAGCGGATTCCCTTTGCCGTTGAGGTCGACGGTGTATTCGTATTTCTTGTTGGCCTCGAGATTGAAGTCCGAGGTCAGGTCGGCGCCCAGGAAGTAGGTGTAGGTGACATGCTTCGCCGGAGCGCCGTAGGTGGCGTAGACGCAGAAATGCGTCGCGCCCTGCGGCGCGTGGCGGTTCTTGTCGGCCTGCGACGCGTTGGCGATCGTGCCCCGGAGGTTGGCCGGGACATAGAAGGTATAGGTCACGGCCGACCCTGCGCCGGCGCCGCCCGGGTTGTTCTCGGCCGGGAAAGCCTGCTCCGCTTCGTTGAAGCGGCGGGGATTCATCGGCGAATAGGGGTCGGAGAACGCCACCGGCAGGCCTGCCGGGATGTTCGTCACGTAGTGGTACTGCTTGTTGATGTCGCGCAGCTGGACGGCCTCGACCGTCACCGGGTCGGAGGCCGAGGTGTTCTTCACGTGGACGACCACCTTGGCGCAGTTGCGCTTCAGGGCGAGCGGGCTGCCGGACGTGCCGATGGTCGTGCCCAGCGTCACGCCGTCCACCTTGATGGCGGCGCTCATCCGCAGATAGCGGTCCGTGCCGCCGGCCGGCGTGTACCAGATGCCCGACCCGTCCGGGCTGTCCAGCGAGGAAAGCAGGTTGCCGTTCTGAAGCTCCAGGAAGTCGCTCAGGGAGCCGTGTCCCGGCAGCTGGATGGTCTCGAGGCCCGGATCGGTCGCGTTCGCGATCACGAAGATGATGTTTTCCCGCGCGGAAGTCACCAGCGGGATGTTCTCCGTGCCGGCCAGGACGGCGTCGTAGTCGTAGCAGACCTGGTTGCCGATGCGGGTATAGCCGTCGCCCGCCTCGTCCTTCTCGAACTGGAGGACGGTGACGGTCTTGATGGCGGCGGAAGCGTCGTAGCCGGGAGATTCCGGCTCATAGTCCACCTTCGTCCCGGGCGTCCCGGCCTCGTTGGGCGCGACGGCCAGGTTGAGGGCCACGGAGACGGTGGGCCGGCCCGACTGTGGGTCGACCCCGGAGAAACCGGGATCCTTGGTGCAGGCGGCCGCCAGCATCACCAACAGGACGATATGGAGCTTGCTTCTCATGGATTCACAGGTTTGTCCGCGCTGCCGCCACCGCCGATGTCCCACGCGTCGCCGTCGATCTGGACCAGGCCCACATAGGCCGGCGTCTCGGTGACGGTCTCGCCGCCGTGGGCGTTGGGACCGGTCATCACCTCATCCCAGCCGGCCACGGAAAGGTATACGGCCACATAGGCGTTCGTCACGTCCAGCGTATAGACATAGTGATGCATCGGCAGGAGGTTCTGCGCCAGCGGGACCCGCACCTTGACGGGGTTCTCCGGGTCCGCGCCCAGCCGGACTTCGATGATCGGCCGCTTGCCGGCCATCAGCGCATTGGAATAGTCCCGGGCCTGAAGGAAAAATGGCGTACTGGAAGTCCAGTCGGTCGCGTCTTTCTCCAACAGGATATTCTTGCCCACGGGGTCCGAGATGTCCGGGAGGCCGGCGCCGTCGGTCAGCACCACGGCGTGGTCCGGGTCGGTGTCCACGTAGAAATGCTGCACGATGGAAGGATCGGCGGGATCCGCGGGCCGCGAGAAGCCCTGGACGTTGTCGCCGATCTCATGCAGATAGAAGCGGTCGGAGACGATCCGGTCCGTGACGCGCACGTCACAGAGGTGCGTCTGGGGAATCAGGTCGGTGGAGCACTGGATCTTGACGGTGACCTTGGCGCGCCGGTCCGCGAGCGTCGCGGAAAGGTCCGACTCGCGGGAAGTATACACGTATTTCCCGCCGAACCACACGCCGGTGAAAGCGCCGTCCACAGGGTCGCTGACATAGACCTCCGTATCGAGCGTCCAGTTCAGCCAGACCGCATGGCCGCCGTCCTGCCAGACGAGGCGGCCCGGCGTGGCGTCGGCGACGAAGCCCACGGCGGGCGCGACGGCCACCAGCGACACGTTCCCGGACCAGCTGCTGCCGCCGTTGTTCCAGCGCAGGCCGTACTGGCTGCCGTGGTCGGCGGACGCGGCGGACGCCGGGTCGCCGGCGGCGTCCAGCGGCGTGCCGGCGTCATCCACCCGGCAGGGCCGCAGCCAGGTATAGGTCACGGGGTTGGCCGGGTCGGTATAATCGTCGATATGCGAAAACGTCTCCGTGCAATAGGTGCCGCTCCGGCCGGTGTACTGCCGGGTGGAGGGCGAGAACATCGCCACGCGGAAAGTCTCCACGCCGGCCGGCAGGGCCTTGGTGTCTGCGGAGAGCATCACGGGATCCCCTGTGCCTTCGTCCGGCCGCGGCAGCCGCGTACAGGAAGCCAGCGCACCCGCAAGCAGCAGGAGCGACAGGAACGGATATGCGATGGTTCTTTTCATAATGTCAGATGACTCCGTGATAAGGCAGGTCTTCGGGATCGCCCCACGGCTGGATGTCGAAGCCGTCGAGACGGACATAGTTGTCCAGCAGGAAGTGGAAGGTGTATTTGTAGCCGGCCCGGAAGCCCGGCACGTCCGGATCGCCGGGATCGGCCTTGGCGTGCAGCACCTGGCTGGCCTTCAGCTTGAAGGGCGGGAGCGTGAATCCGCCGGAGACGAACGTGAACACCAGTTCGTCGTCGGCCGTCACCTCCGTGGGCACCAGGCAGATGCTGAACGAGCCGCCGGCGGGGCCGACCGAGCACCAGTTCAGGCCGGAAGTCAGCACCTCCGCGGGCTGCAGGTCATAGAGTTCTCCCGTGATGGCGTTGAACTTGCCGCCGGTGTAGAGGACGGCCCCGCCGGACGGGTCCGTGTCCCGGATGGAGGAGAGGTCCACGCGCATCGTCGTGTTGTCCGGGGTGTCGAGGGTGAAGTCGAACGCCAGGCAGGCCATCACGCGCCGGAAATGGAAGGTCGCGGAGAGCTCGCTGTTGCTGGCGGGATCCAGGCCCCGGTTGCCGTTGGCCGTATTCTGCTCCGCATACATCAGGTCCGTCTGGCGGCTGAACGGGATGGCCTCCGGGCCGGACGCATAGGCGGCCAGCGTCCAGGGAGCGTAGGCATAGAGGTCGGCGTGGGCGTTGTCGTTCCGCCCCACCAGGATGAACTTCGCCGAACCCGTGCTGAACAGGTCGCCGGTAGCATAGGAAGCCACGTTCTTGTAGTACCACTTCGCACCGGACAGGTAGGCCTGCGCGTTCCAGAGGCTGGGCCGGAACTGGGCGAACGCCGTGGGCGCATCCGTGTCTTCATGGATGCAGGTGAAGATGCCGTAGGTGTCGTTCGAGGCGAAATTGACGAGGCCCTTGGTCGCGGCCGGCGTGCCCTCGATGGCGGCGTGGATGTCCACGACGCCCTGCCCGGGCCCGGAAGGGACCTTGGCGCAGGCGGCGAGCAGGAGCAGCGTGACGAAAACGAAATTCTTTCTCATACGTCAAGAACCGGTATGGGGCAGGAGTTGTTCGGGCGTGTGCTCGTTGCCGGCATCCTCCCAGTCGTAGATCTGCGCCACGACGCCGCTGACCTGGTGGGCCGGGACGTTCAGCGTGAGCAGGTAGCGCACCTGCCGGCCCGCCGGCCAGGCGCCCATCGACGCCGTCTTCAGCGGCACGGTGGCGACTTCCGCGGCGAGCGGGACGCCGTGCTGCTCGCAGATCGCGTAGCTGACCTGCAGCACGACCTCGTCGGTGAGGACCTGCGGAAGCAGGTAGAGGATGCCCGCGTCCGTGCAGACGGGGAGGTGGTTGTCATTGGCCGCGTTCTGGGCCGGCACCTCGGCGCCGACGCCCGAGATCAGGTCTCCGCCCGTCTCGCTGAGCCGGTAAGAGACCAGGGGGAGCGGCGCCTCCGTGAAGGGGTCGTCCGCCGACAGCTCCGTGGTCCAGCGGCAATCCAGGGCGTGCGGAGCCGTTTCCGTGAAATAGAGGTATGCCGATCCCACGACCGGCCGGAGCTCGATGTCCGTCACGCAGATGAACTCCGGATGGCGGAGTTCGCCGGAATAGTTGAAGGCGAATTTCACCTGCGTCAGCCGGTGCCGGCTGAAATCCAGCGGGACCCGGCCGCCGTCGTCGTCCCGGCTCCGGTCGAGCAGCGGCGGCGCGACGAGCAGGTCCACCTGGTCGGCGGCGGAAGCCGCGGGCGTGTAGCGCAGGAGCGGCGACCCGGCCAGGTAGCCGGGCAGGCGCGAGCGCACCGCGTCGTCCGCGACAGGCGCCGTCATGGCGATGTCGCGCGCATCCGGCTCGGGGGCCGGGAACATGGCCGCGTCGGAGCGGTAAGGCGCGTAGCAAAAATAGGACAGGGTGCCGTCCAAGGGATAATAGACGGGGTTCGCGGTGGTGGCGCCGGTCGTGGCGGCGTGCGCGGCAACCCCGCGCCAGCCGCCCGTGAACGCGTCGTGGTCCGGGTCATCCGTGATGTAACCGAAGCGGTGGTTCTCGAAGTACTTGGCGGAGGCATCACCAAAAGTCTCCCCTTTGGGACTCCACCAGGCGCTGACACTGAAGTCCCGCTTCGCAAGCTCCGCAAGCGTCGTGAGCGGTGTCTGCCCCTTCGTGGAGCCGTCGCTTACACCGAATTCAATCGGGGGCGCGAAGGAAACGGAATAGTTATCCTTCGCACAGGCCACCAGGATCAGTGCTAACATTATATGGGTCCATTTCTTCATCGCAAAGGCGACTTTGTGCTAAATATAGAAAAAGTCCCCTTATAATCAAAAAGATACCCGGCCGCAAAGCCGGGTATGACATATTAACGAAATAAAATGGCGGAAATAAATGACTGACCCTAGCGGTCGGCCATCTGTACGTATTCTTTCTCGTCGGTGACGCAACGGTAGGCGGGGCGGATGATGCGGCGGCCTTCGAAGTTGAGTTCTTCGTTGCGGTGCGCGCACCAGCCCACGATACGCGCCATCGCGAACAGCGGCGTGTAGAT
>LUZH01000317.1 GCA_001602885.1 Bacteroidales bacterium Bact_16
CAGGATGATGATGATCGGCACGAAACTGATCACCGTGCCCACACCGCCGAACACGCCGTCAACGACGAGCGAACGCACGGCGTCGCTCACGTGCCAGCGCTCCATCGCGCCGTCCGCCACGCCTGCGAGCCACTGGATCCCCTGATCCAGCAGGTCCTGCAAGGGCGCGCCCAGCACGTCGATCGACAGATAGATCACCAGCGACATCACCGCCGCGAAGATGGGGATGGCCGTCCAGCGGCCCGTCAGGACCTTGTCGATCCGGCGGCTGCGGCGGTATTCCTTGCTCTCGTGCGGCTTGACGACCGTCTGCGCCGTGAGCTTGCGGATGAAGGAGAAGCGCATGTCGGCCATGGCCGCGTTGCGGTCCAGGCCGCGCTCCTGCTCCATCTGGACGATGATGTGCTCCACCATCTCCTTCTCGTTCTGCTGCAGGCCCAGGGCCTTCTCGATCGCGGCGTCGCCCTCGACGAGGCGGCTGGCCGCAAAGCGCACCGGGATGCCGGCGCGCTCGGCGTGGTCCTCGATGAGGTGCATCACGCCGTGCAGGCAGCGGTGCACCGCACCGCCGTGGTCGTTCTTGTCGCAGAAGTCCTGGCGGGCCGGCTTCTCCTGGAAGCGGGCCACGTGGATCGCGTGCTCCACGAGCTCCTCGATGCCTTCGTTCTTGGCGGCGGAGATCGGCACGACCGGCAGGCCGAGGATCTCCTCCATCTGGTTGACGCGGATGGTGCCGCCGTTGCCGCGGACTTCGTCCATCATATTGAGCGCGAGCACCATCGGCTTGTCCAGCTCCATCAGCTGCATCGTCAGGTAGAGGTTGCGCTCGATGTTGCCGGCATCCACGATGTTGATGATGCCGCAAGGGTTCTCGTTGAGGATGAATTCGCGCGAGACGATCTCCTCGGAGGTATAGGGAGAGAGCGAATAGATGCCCGGGAGGTCGGTCACCTGCGTGTCGGCATGGCCGCGGATCCCGCCGTCCTTGCGGTCCACCGTCACGCCCGGGAAATTGCCGACGTGCTGGTTGGAACCGGTCAGCTGGTTGAAGAGCGTGGTCTTGCCGCAGTTCTGGTTGCCCGCCAGGGCGAACGTGAGCGTGGTGCCGGCCGGCAGCGGGCTCTCCTGCTTCTTGTCATGGAACTTGCCGGTCTCGCCGAAGCCCGGGTGGGCGACCGGATTGACGGAACGGACCGACGTGTCGTCGGCGAGGGTGGCCACCGGCTCGTCCAGGCCGTCCGTCTGCGCGACGGTGATCTTGGCGGCGTCCGCCAGACGGAGCGTGAGCGCGTATCCGTTGATCCGCAGCTCCATCGGGTCGCCGAGCGGCGCGTATTTGACCAGTTTAACCTGCGCGCCGGGGATCAGGCCCATATCCAGGAAATGCTGGCGCAGGGCGCCTTTGCCCCCCACCGCCAGGATGACGGCGTGCCCGCCAATAGGTAATTCTCGAAGTGTCATCTAACTCTTGTTAACCAACCTGCAAAGTTGGCTCGCGCGCGCGACATGCGCAATCCCAATTAATGGGGATTATTCGGGCAGGAAAGCCCCCTTCTGCATCGAAGCCTCCCGGTATTCCTTCAGCTCCGGCAGCCGGGACCGGAATTCGCGGATGAAGCGCCAGGGCACGGCGGAGCCGTTCTTGATGCCCATCCCGATGAGCTCCAGCACCTCGCGGAAGCGCATCCAGCCGAAGCGGCGGCCCGGGTTGCTGACTTTCACGACCGCGGAAATGCACTTGAGCTCAAGCCGCTTGTCGCGGGTCATGTAGCGGCTGGAGCGGTCGTGCACCGCACGCGCCTCCGGCACCACGCCGCAATGCAGGCCATGGAAGTGCAGGCGGTCGATCCAGTTGTCGTCCTCGCCATAATGCCTGAACGCGGGCGAGAAGCCGCCCACCGTCTCGATGGCCTCGCGGCTCACGAGCCAGTGCGCCGCCATCACGAAAGGCACTTCGGCGACCAGCGTGTTGGTATGGTAGTAGCGCAGGGCTGCGTCGACGTAGCGGCCGCATTTGTGGTTGAAACGGCGGTCGCGCCGGCCGTAGGCGCCCAGCTGCATCGGGCTGAGGACACCCCATTCCGGCTTGTGGGCCGCCACGAGGCGGTACAGCGTGTCGCGCTCCAGCCAGGCGTCCTGGTTGAGCAGGTAGGCGAACTGATATCCTTCGTCCAGGGCGATGCGCAGGCCGATGTTGTTGGCCGCGCCGAAGCCCAGGTTCTCCCCCGTCTCGATGATGCGCACGGAGGGATAGCCGGCGCGGATCATCGGAAGCGTCTCGTCGGTGGAGCCGTTGTCGATCACCAGCACGTCCGGCTTGATGGAGGACTCCTCCAGGCTCCTAAAGCATTTCTTGACCCATTTCTGGGCATTGTAGGTCACGATGACGACGAGGATATCAGCCATGAAAATACTTGATGAAAAGCTGTTTCGGAGTCAGCCGGGTGAATATGCTGCAAGTGATGTTGCGGAAAGTCTCCCAGGCGATGCGGTTCGCCGCCGAATCGGCGAAGCGCAGGCGGACGGCGGCCTTGGCGCGCTTGGCGCTCTCGGCGAGCCATACCGGCAGGGCGAGCAGGAAATACTTGATGCGGGAACCGCCGCTGAAGAAGAGGAGCGAGCCGCGCACGGCCGCCGGACGGACGGCCGGAGAAATGCGCGAGGCGGTGGTGCGCCACTTGTGGACGACGCTCACGGCGCGGTCCACATAGACGCCGTAGCCCTTGCGCCGGGCGAGCGTGGAGAGGGCGATGTCCTCGGGGGTGAAGAAATAGGTCTCGTCGAACCAGCCCAGCTCCCGGAAGACGTCGGTCTTGATCAGGAAGGCCGCACCGGTGATGTTGGAGGTGCGGAAGACTTCGCCGAAGAGCGGCGCCTTGCCCGCCGTGTCGTCGATGGGCTCCCGGTGCAGGTGCCACTGCTGCAGCACATAGTAGCCCGCCGGATAGGGCGGACGGCCGCACAGCTGCAGCGAGCCGTCGGCGTTGAGCAGCCGCGGGCTGACGATCGCGGCATCCTGGGGCAGGCGCTCCAGGTCGGCGACCAGCGCGCCGACGACATCCTCGTGGATCTCGGTGTCGTCGTTGAGCACGAAGCAGTAGCGGCCGGAAGCCTGGCGCAGGGCGAGGTTGTTGTTCTCCGAGAAGCCGCGGATCTCGTTGCTCTCGATCCAGCGGACCCACGGGAAGTCGGCGATCGCCTGGGCGAGATGCTGCGGAGAGAAGCGGTAGGCCACCACGAAAGTCTCGCAGGAGACGCTGGTATGAGCCTGCAAGCCCTTCAAGCAGGGATACAGGTTGTCCAGGCGGTCCATGGAGACGACGACGATGCTGACCAGCGGGGAATCCATATCGCAAATATAAACAAAAATGACGGCTAGAGCAAGCCGTCGGGAAGGTCAAGATCAAGGATTTGCGTATCCGGATCGGCCGATCGGATCAGATCGGGATGCAGGGGCACGAGCGTGTCTCCGACATAGATGCAGAGGTTGCCCGGAATGGGTTCCGTGCCGGTCACGACCCCGACCCGCTCACCGCGGTTGAGCAGGGTCCAGCCGGTGAAATCCATCTCTTCTTCCTCCTCCCATTCTCCCTCGATGTAGACGGCGCGGCCGACCACCTCCTCGGCGTCCACCAGGGACGTGATGTCGTTGAGATGGACGATGGCCTTGGCGCTGCCGCGCTGCTGGAGATCCTGGATAAAAAAGGGAACCGGCAGTCCATCGAATTCGATGAACACCGGTTCCTGAAGGTCGATCTGTCCGACCTCGATGTCGCGCACTCCGATCAGGAGGCCTCCATCGGTGCCGTTGGATTTAAGGATCTTGGCGATCTGGAGCATTATGCC
>LUZH01000318.1 GCA_001602885.1 Bacteroidales bacterium Bact_16
TCCACGAAGATCTTGATGTCCATCTGCTCGCGCAGGCGCTTGCAGGTGAAGATCAGGATGCCTTCGATGATGATGACGTCGGCCGGCTCCACGCGCACCGTCTCGGTCTTGGACCGGGAACAGGAGATGTAGGAATACACCGGCTGCTCGATGGCCTTGCCCTTCTTGAGCTCGCTGAGCTGCTTGCAGAGCAGCTCCCAGTCGATCGCGTCGGGATGGTCGAAGTTGTGGTTGCGCTTCTCCTCGTCGGAGAGGTCGCTGGAGTCCTTGTAATAGGCGTCCTGGGGGATCACGACCACCCGCTTGTCATGGAGCTGCTCAGTGATGGCCTTGACGACGGTCGTCTTGCCTGAGCCGGATCCGCCGGCGATACCGATGACTAACATAACAGTTTGTTTTTACGTCAGTTGAATTCGCTAGAACTCCGCGTTCTTGGGGGTACGCGGGAACGGAATGACGTCCCGGATGTTGGACATGCCGGTGATGAAGAGCAGAAGGCGCTCGAAGCCCAGGCCGAAGCCGCTGTGCGGGCAGGAGCCGAAGCGGCGGGTGTCGATGTACCACTCGAGGTTCTTGCGGCTCATCTGGAGTTCGTCGATGCGCTTCTCGAGTTTGGCCAGGTCGGCCTCACGCTCGGAACCGCCGATGATCTCGCCGATCTTCGGGAAGAGGACGTCCATGGCGCGGACGGTCTTGCCGTCTTCGTTCTGCTTCATGTAGAAGGCCTTGATGTCCTTCGGATAGCCCGTCAGGATGACCGGCTTGCCGAAGTGCTTCTCGACCAGGTAGCGCTCGTGCTCGCTCTGGAGGTCGATGCCCCAGGCGACGGGATACTCGAACTGCACGCCGTTCTTGACGGCTTCCTCGAGGATGCGGATGCCCTCGGTGTACTCGAGGCGCACGAACTCCGTGCCGATGACGCCGCGCAGGCGCTCCACCAGCTCCGGATCATAGCGGTCGTTGAGGAACTGGATGTCGTCCATGCAGTGCTCCAGGGCATAGCTGACGAGGTGCTTGATGAAGTCCTCGGCCAGGTCCATGTTGTCCTTGATGTCGTAGAACGCCATCTCGGGCTCCACCATCCAGAACTCCGCAAGGTGGCGCGGGGTGTTGGAATTCTCGGCGCGGAAGGTCGGACCGAAGGTGTAGATCTCGCCGAGCGCCGTGGCGCCGAGCTCGCCCTCGAGCTGGCCGCTCACCGTCAGGCTGGTCTGCTTGCCGAAGAAGTCCTTGCTGTAGTCGATGCGGCCCTTCTTGTCGCGCGGGATGTTCTCCAGCGGCAACGTCGTGACCTGGAACATCTGGCCGGCGCCTTCGCAGTCGGACTCGGTGATGAGCGGGGTGTGCAGGTAGACGAATCCCTTGCTGTGGAAATACTCGTGGATGGCATACGCCATCTGGCTCCGGAGCCGGTAGATGGCCCCGAAGGTGTTGGTCCTGGCGCGGAGATGCGCCACGGTCCGCAGGTACTCGAAGGACGTGTCCTTCTTCTGCAGCGGATACCGGACGGGGTCACAGGTGCCGTAGACCGTGATCTCTTCCGCTTTGATCTCGACCGTCTGACCGCTGCCGACCGACTCCACCAGCTTGCCGTACACGCCGATGCAGGCGCCCGTCCCGATGCGGGAGAGCACAGGCTCCGTCGTGTCGTTCTTGTCGACGACAATCTGGATGTTCTTGATGGTCGAGCCGTCGTTCAGGGCGATGAACGCGATCTCTTTGTTCCCTCTCTTCGTCCTGACCCAGCCTTTGGCCAGAACTTCACGGCCTGCTTCCATCTCGAGCAGGTCCTTGACCTTGGTACGAAGTATTTCCTTCATATGATTCTTTATATTTTAAAAAGCAGCCCTCGTTGAAGGGGGCTGCTCGTATTCGGTACTGCGTCCTGCTTATTTGGCAGGCTTTCTGGCAGTGTACATGATCTTCAGCGCGGAGCAGCGGCGCAGCTCCTGCTTCACGTCGGTCACGATACCCATTCTGACATCCTGGTCAGCCCGGATAGACACGGTCATCAGCGCACGGTCCTTCTCGTTCTTGGATTCGCGCTCCGCGGCGATGAAGTCGCGGATGTCGTCAGTGGTGCGGAAGGAATCGTTCAACTGGATACGTGCTTCGGTACCGAACTGCTGCTGGTAGGCGAGGGTCGGGGAACCGATGTTGATGTAGGAGTTGAGGTCCTTGCGGTCGAGTTTGACGACTTCGGAAGCTTCAGGAACGACGACTTTGACCTTGTTCTCAGTCTCACGCATCTGCGTGGTGACCATGAAGAAGAACAGGAGCATAAACACGATATCCGAGAGCGAGCTCGAAGTGATTCCCGGCATTTCTCTTTTGCCGCTTTTCTTGAATCTAGACATAATTTATTCTCCTTTTATCTTCTTTTACCAACGTCCTTAGGCTCTGCCTCGGAGATGTTCTGCGGGATACATTTTTTGACGACATTCTGCAGGTCTTCGTTGTCAAGGGCGGAGAACCGCTTGCCGTATTCGCGCATGCTGAAATCGTCACGCAGTTCGTTGACGGCCTTGACCAGTTCGTTCTGCACTGCGATGTAGGCCTGGTAGCTGGTACCGCGGTCGTTCTGCAGCGAGATGACGCCCTTGGAGACGGGATAAGTGCCTTTGCTGTATCCTTCGATTTCCTGAAGCTCCTTTTCGGGGAGGTTCGGGTCGTTGGCAGGGTTGGTTAAGAACTCTTTGATCTTGTCTTTGAGCTGAGAGATATCGATGGGCTCGCTACCGGCAAGAATCCTATCGGCGGAGTTGATCTTCACCACGATGATGTTGCGGCGGTTGACTTTCTGGTCCTCGACCTGCTGGGTGGGATCCGGCATCGGAGGGAGACGGCGGGAGAGTCCGAAGTGCGAACCCATGGTCGTCGTCATCAGGAAGTAGCACAACAGCAGGAAGGCGATATCAGCCGTAGAACTCGAATTGATTGCTGGTGTTTTCTTAGCCATGATATTACTTCTTGTTCGCGATAGCCATACGGATTTCGCCGACGATGATGGCGAGGATAGCGCCAACGCCGGTGATCAGCGTAAGGTTAAGCACGGTGTCAGACATTTTGTAGATTCTTTCGGAGTACGGCGTACCGTTGTAGCCGATCGGAGCTCCGCCCTTGGCGAGCAGATAGGCGATGAAGCACAGGACGGCGATGCCGGCGAGCACGATGCCCATCTTGACGAGGGACTTGGGGTTGTTCTTGATGCTGACGATGAGACCGATGACGATCCAGCAGAACAGTGCCAGACCGATCATGATCGCGGCCCAGGTGAGGAGCGCGTTGGTCGGAGGCAGGGGTTCCTTGTCAGCGGTCATGAAACCGGAGACGAAGCCCCAAACCAGGATCGCCACGCTAACCACGATCAGCGCAATCATACCCCAATTGAATATCTTGTTGAGTTTCATTATATTCAGTTATTACTGGGGTTGGACAACTATTTCTTGTTGTATTTGGTGAGAGCGTCGATGAGGCAGATGGAGGAGTCTTCCATGTCGATGGTGATGGACTCGATCTTCGCAAGGATGTAGTTGTAGAAGACCTGGAGGATCATGGCGACGATAAGACCACCGACCGTAGTGATAAGGGCGACCTTCATACCGCCGGCAACGATGTTCGGGGAGATGTCACCGGCCTTCTGGATAGCGTCGAAGGCGTTGATCATACCGATAACCGTACCGAGGAATCCGAGGGACGGGGCGATGGCGATGAACAGGGAGATCCAGGAGAGACCGTTCTCAAGCTGGCTCTGCTGCACGCTGCCGTAGGAGATGATGGTCTTCTCGACCACATCGATGCCCTGATCGTAGCGCAGGAGACCCTGATAGAAGATGCTGGCGACCGGACCACGGGTATTGCGGCAGACCTCCTTGGCCTTCTCGATGCCACCTTCCTTGAGGGCGTCCTCGACCTTCTCGACCAGCTTCTTGGTGTTGATCTTGGAGAAGGAGAGATAGAGGATACGCTCGATGGCGAGGGCGAGACCGATGATCAAGCAGATGATGATCAGGGACATGAACTCCGGACCACCTTCGATGAACTT
>LUZH01000319.1 GCA_001602885.1 Bacteroidales bacterium Bact_16
AGACCACGGCGCTGTTGGGCCCGTAGAGCGTGCGGCTCACGACCGTGGCCTGCAGCTGCACCGACGCCAGGTCGGGCGCGATCTGCGCGATGGGCGTGATGCCGCTGCGGTCGATGTAGCGGAAGGGATAGAGGTGGATCAGGTCGGAGAGCGTCTCGACCCCCAGCTCGCGCCGCAGCAGCTCGGCCCGCTTCGGACCGACCCCGCTGAGGTACTGGATGCTGGTGGTCAATTCTCCCATACTCCACAAATATACGAAAAAAGCGGCAAGTGCCGCTTTTCAAATCTATCGTCCGAACCCGCTTCCGCCTCCGCTGAAGCCGCCGCCTCCGCCGAAGGAAGAACCTCCGCCGAAGCCGCCCCGGCTGCTGCCGGAGAACGTGGAGGCGACATAGGCCTTGTTGGAACTCGTGATGGCGCGCGAGAGCATGTTGGTCGAGTAGAGGACGTTCGTGAAGGTGCCGTAGTCATAGCCGACCGTCCGCTCGAAGAGCACCGGGTCGATGTCCTTGAGCTGCTTCGCTACCTTCTCCGCCACGCCCAGCAGGGCGCCGTAGACCAGGTATTCCTGCCACAGATGGACCTCGACGGTCTCGCGCTGGCGCGAGAGGGTGAAGTCTTCGAGATATTTCTTGAAGCCCAGCAGGTGCTGCGCCTCGGTCTGCCCCTCGGGCGTGAACTTGTTGCCCATGGCGTTCATCCAGCCGCGGCTGCGGAACTTGTCCTTGCCGATCTGGGCCATCTTCAGGGTCCAGTTGTAGAGGCGTTTCCTGTTCTTGGAGGACCAGGAGGAGAACTCCTTGTCCTGGAGGATGCGGTCGGAGCCGGAGGCCTCCAGCATCATGCTCCACAGGTCGCTGGCGATCGGGTCGATGGGAGCCTGGCCGTGCTTGTCGGGTGCGAAGGTGATCTCGACCTTGCCCTTGGCGTCTTTCTGGACGTCCAGGTAGCCGTTGTAGATCATCCGGAGGATCTCCGCCGAGGCGAGGGCGTTGTTCTTGCGGTCCTCGCCGAGCCGCGTCAGGGCATAGTCGGCGGCGATCAGGTCGCCGTCCATCGGGATGTCGCGCCACCAGCTGACGTCCTTGGGCGACATGCCGAGCAGCTTTTTCTTCTTCCAGGGGGAGACGTGGCCGGTCTGGTCATAGCCGTACTTGCTGCCGCCGAACAGCGCGAGGAAGAGCACCACGAGCTGGAACAGCAATTCCACGAAACTGGTCTCGTCGTCGTCCTCCTCATCCTCGTCGTCCGCGAATGCGGCGCCTTCCAGCGCACGGTCCAGCCGGGCCTGGAACGGGCCGCCCGGCACGCTGGCGGGCGTGAAGATGCCCTTGTCGAAGCGGATCAGGGCGATGACCGAGCTCTGCCGGTCGTAATCGTCGGACTCATAGACGAGCTTGCCGTCCTCGAAACTGACGGTGCCGTAGTAGCCGAAGCCCCAGGCGCGGACTGCGGACGTGTCCAGCTGGGCGCCCATCGCCTCGTCCAGCGCGAAGGTCACGCGGACGTGCGGCGAGCCGGTGATGTGGTCGGCGAGCACCTGCATGTGGAACATGTCGTAGTCGTCGAGGCCCTTGACCGTGTTGGTCAGGACGTAGACGGGGTTGTAGAGATGGTGCCCGCGGTCGCCGACGCCCCAGCACAGCTCCACGCCGCCGCTCTTGCGGACGATGCCGTATCGGCCTGCCTTGCGCGCGCGGGAGCGGTCGGTGTCCCACGCGCCGTCGTCGGCGAGCGGGGCCCCGTCGCAGAACACCTTGAAAGACGCGACGCCGATGTCGCCGAGGTTCTCCTTGGGGAGATACAGCTCGGTGAAGTCGTCGCCGACTTCCACGTCCCATTTCTCATCGAACCGGGCGCGGCCGTCGGCATAGAACGTGACGTCTATGTCGATGCTGCGGACCCGCGTCTCACGGGCAAAAACGGCAGTGGTCGAGACCAATGCCGCTATAAAAGTGAGCCAGAATTTCATGCCTAGATCTTGAGGGAAGGCATTTCCGTCTTCTTGTCCTCGGTCTTGAGATAGTCGCGGCCCTTGAAGCCGAAGAGGCTCGCCACGATGGAATCCGGAATCTGGCGGATGATCTTGTTGTACTTGGTGGCCGTGTCGTTGTACACCATCTTGCTGGTACGCACCATGTTGGTGTATTTGTCGACGGCGTCCATGGCCTTGCCGTAGTTCTCGTTGGCCTTGAGCTCGGGGTATTTCTCGACCACGACGTCGATGCCGGCGGCGACCTTGCCGATCAGGCTCTCCTGGGCTTCCACTTCCTGGGCGGAACTCTTGGAGCTGATCGGGCTGCGCTGGGCGATGACGTCGCGCAACGTGTTGTATTCGTGTTCGTTGTAAGACTTGATCAGTTCGACCATGCCGGTGAGGGCGTCCCAGCGGCTCTCCTGCTGCACGCCGATGGTACTCATGGCGTTCTGGCAGAGCTCATCCTGGTTGACGAGCTTGCGCTGGACGGAAATGACCCAGAGAACGATGAGGACGATGACTGCAATGGTAATGATGAGACCCATGTTTCTTTTTGTTTAATGGTTATTGAGCATAAAGGTAAGAATAAAAAACAAAAAACCGCCCGGTGAGGGGCGGTTTTATTGCTATCGGTACGAGGATTACAGCTGGGGACCAGCGGCGACGAGGGCCTTGCCGGCCTCGTTGGACTCGTACTTGTGGAAGTTCTTGATGAAGCGGCCGGCGAGATCCTTGGCCTTCTCCTCCCAGACGCTGGCGTCTGCGTAGGTGTCGCGAGGATCGAGGATGCCGGTGTCGACACCCTTGAGCTCGGTGGGAACCTCGAAGTTGAAGTAAGGGATGTTCTTGGTCGGGGCCTTGTCGATGCTGCCGTCGAGGATGGCGTCGATGATGCCGCGCGTATCACGGATGGAGATACGCTTGCCGGTGCCGTTCCAGCCGGTGTTGACGAGGTAGGCCTTGGCGCCGCTCTTCTCCATGCGCTTCACGAGCTCCTCGGCGTACTTGGTCGGGTGCAGCTCCAGGAAGGCCTGGCCGAAGCAGGCGGAGAAGGTCGGGGTCGGCTCGGTGATGCCGCGCTCGGTACCGGCGAGCTTGGCGGTGAAGCCGCTCAGGAAGT
>LUZH01000320.1 GCA_001602885.1 Bacteroidales bacterium Bact_16
ATCACAGGACGGTCGATGTTCTTCTCCTCCTTGAAGTCCTTGAAGGCGTCGATAAGCGTAATTACTTTTTCTTTTTCCATTATTGTCGTTATTCTTTGATTGTTTGCAACATTTCGTCCGCTTCCGCGGCGTCGATCCCCACGGAACCGACGGTGAGGGCGTAATCCTCGATATTGCGGTCGAAGGCGGCCAGTACGGCACGGTGCACGTATTCGCAGTCGGCCAGCTCGACGTCGGCGTCCGCCTTGTCGATCGTGACCTCGAACACGTTGTCGTCGTCGTTGAACATGATGTCAACCAGGGAGCAGCCGCGCTCTGCGACGGCCTTCTCCACCACTTTTTCGAATTCAGTCCTGTCCATAGTAATAAAAAAGAAGACCTCAACCGGGCCTTCCATCTCGTTCACAGGTGCAAAGATAAGTATTTTTTTGTATATTCGCCAAAACTTTATGATTATGAAGCGACTGACCCTCCTTTTCCTTGCCCTCGCCTTCTGCCTGGGCGCCCTCACGTCCTGCGACCTCGACCGGACGGGAACCTACAACTACAGCAACGAATTCGCCCTCAGGATCGAGGACAAAGACGACTACAAAGCCGTCGAAGAATATATGAAGGCCAACTTCGTCGACATCAAGGACAATCCGAGCTTCTACGGCTCCAACCACGACGCGATCGCGACCTTCACCAAGCATTTCGTCGAGGAGCTGAAGCGCGTGGACACCGACTTCATCTACTCCCACCTCAAGGAGACGACCGACGCCGTCCAGCTGATCGGCTACGCCACCGGCAAAGGCTCCAAGGAGTGGGTCGGCTTCCGCACCTTCACGCTGGCGGACCTGGAAGTCGAAGAGACCCCGCAGGCCCAGTAGCCCCTACAGCAGATATTCCAGCGAAGCGGGGCCTTCGTTGAAGAGCAGATCCATGATGGAGAGGCCCGGGATGAACCCATGGCGCTCCGCGAAAACCTGATAATACGGCCGGTCCACTCCCAGATCCCGGAGGATGGTATCCGGCCGTTTCGGATGTATGTCCACGTGCCCGGCCGCATACTCCTCCGTCGGGATGAGTTCGGTCTTCAGGCCGATCTTCTGCAGGAAGAAGCGGATGATGCGCATGTCCAGCTCCCAGAGCGTCCGGGGATGCGCGTCCAGGATGGCGAAGAGCTCGTCCCGGTAGTATTCGAAATAGGCGGACGAGCGGTAGGCCGTCTCGATGCAGCGCTCCGCCTTCTCCACCCACGGGGTGGAATAATCCACTTCAATCTCCCGGATCGGGAGGCAGAACGTCCCGTCCCGGTGCTTCACCGGGAAATTGAGCATCTGCACGCCGTCCGCCGCATAGATGCGGCAGCGGTTGCGGTAGGACTGCTTCTGATAATTCTCACAGGCCTCCACATAAACCGAAGAATACTTTGCGAGGAGCGCAAAGTATTCTACCGGAGGGAACCAGGCGATGGTCAGCGTAGGCACAGCCTATTCGATTTCGCCCTTGGCGCCTATTTCCATGCCGCGGACGATGCCGCGCTTGGAGTTGCGGATGAATTCCAGGATCGTGTCACGCTCCACGGACTGCGGGAAGCCGGCTTCGACCTTGGCGCAGCCGTCGGAGATGTTGTAGCCCTGGTAATAGATGGTGTCGTAGATGTCCTTGATGTTGCGGATCACGTCGGTGTCGAAACCGCGGCGGCGCAGGCCCACGATGTTGATGCCGGAATAGCAGATCGGGTTGCGGCCGCAGATGGAGTAAGGCGGGATGTCCTTGTTGACGGCCGAGCCGCCGCCGACCATCGCGTGCGGCCGGCGATGCCGACATAGCTCACGAGGATGCAGTGGTTGCCCACGCGGCAGTCGTGCGCGATATGCACATAGGACATGACGAGCGTGTCGTTGCCCACGCGGGTGACGCCCTTGCCGCTGGCCTTGGTGCCGCGGTTGATGGTCGCGCACTCGCGGATGGTCACGCGGTCGCCGATCTCGACATAGGTGACTTCGCCGTCGAACTTGAGGTCCTGCGGCACGGCGCCGACCACGGCGCCCGGGAAGACCTGGCAGTCGTTGCCCATCTTGACATAGGAGAAGATGGTGGCGTGCGGCAGGATCTTGCAGTTGTTGCCGATCTCTACGTTGTCATCAATATAGGCATACGGGCCGACCTCGACGTTCTCGCCGAGCTTGGCGCCGGGATGCACGGTAGCCAGAGGATGTATTTTCGTCATACTTTCTTGATTTTGGCAAAGGCCTCACGACTCGCCAGGCTGTTGATCGTGTGGCCGGGTTTGTAGGCAGTTATTCTCGCCTTCGGGAAGCCTCCCGCCAGGCGCATGTCCCCGATCAGGTCGAGCAGCTTGTGGCGCCCGCACTCATCCGGGAAGTGGAGTTTGATGTTGCTCAGATAGCCGGACTCCGTCACGGAGAGGTGCGGCATCCCGAACAGGACACACATGTTGTCGATCTGTTCCGGCGAGACCGGATGCTCGACGATCACGATCGCGTTGTCCACGTCGCCGCCCTTGACCAGGCCGCGGGCGGCCAGGAACTCGAGCTCGTGCATGAACACGAACGTGCGGCAGGGAGCGATCTGGCCGACATAGTCGGCATTCTCCGACCAGTGGGCCTTCTGGATGCCCAGCACGCGGGAGCCGAAGTCGACCGTGGCCTCGAAGGACATCTCCTCGGCCGGCTCGACGCGCACCCAGGATCCCGTCCGCTCGTCGCGCACCTCGAAAGGCTCCGCGAAATTGAGCCAGACGCGCTCCGCGTCCTGCTCCTGCAGGCCGTCCGGAGCGATGGCACGGACATAGCGCTCGGCGCTGCCGTCCAGGATGGGGACTTCTTCGTTGTCTATCTCGATGCGGGCATTGTCCACGCCCAGGCCCGTGAGGGCCGACATCAAATGTTCTATCGTAACCACGTTGACCTCACCGGAGGAAATCGTGGTGCTGCGGTCGGTACGCGTGACTGCGGACGCGACGGCAGGAATCTCTATACCGACGTCCGTACGGACGAAGCGGATGCCGAAATTGGCCGGGGCAGGTTGTATCGTCAGGTGGGCATATTTGCCCGTGTGAAGGCCGCGTCCTTCAAAGCTGTACTCGCGGGTCAGTGTCTGCTGATTCATTCGGGCGGCAAAGATACGAATAATTCTTCACATTTATTCTTCTTCGCCAGCGCGCTTGAACTTGGCAAATGCCTTAAGATAAGTCTTATGGGCTATGGCAGGGATTCCCCAGAGCGTTTCGCCGGGCTTGCGGACGTTGCCGATCACGCCGCTCTTGGCGGCGAGCGTAGTCTTGTCGGCAATCTTGATATGGCCGACAATGCCCACCTGTCCGGCGATGATGCAGCTCTCGCCGATCTGCGTGGAGCCGGCGACGCCGGTCTGCGCGGCCATCACCGTGTTCTTGCCCACGACGACGTTGTGCGCGATCTGGCAGAGGTTGTCGATCCGGACGCCGTCCGCGATGATGGTGGACTCCATCGGGGCGCGGTCGACCGTGGTGTTGGAGCCGATCTCCACGTCGTTGCCGATGACCACGTTGCCGACGTGCTCGATCTTGCGCCACGTGCCGTCGGGCTGCGGGGCGTTGCCGAAACCGTCGTCGCCGATGATGCAGCCGGCGTGCAGGATCACGCGGTCGCCGATCACCATCCCCGGGAAGATATGGACGCCCGGGTAGATGATGCAGTAGGAACCGATCTTGGTCCCGGCACCGATCGTGACGTTGTCGTGGATGATGGTCCCCTCGCCGATCCGGCAGTCCTTGCCGATCGTCACGAAGTCGCCCACGTTGACCTTCTTGCCCAGCCTGGCGCTCCAGGCGATGCGGGAGCGCAGCGAACGGCGGCGGCGGTATTTCTTGCGCTGCTCGGACATATACTTGAGCAGGTCCGCCAGGGCGCTGTAAGCGTTTTCCACGCGGACGAGCGTGGGCGTCACCGCCTCCTTGGGCGTAAAATCAGAATTAACCAGCAGGACCGAAGCCCTGCTGGTATAGACATATTGTTCGTATTTCGGATTGGCGTAGAAGGAGAGCTGGCCGGGGCGGCCGTGCTCTATCTTTGCGAATGCATTTACTTTGACCTCAGGATTGCCATCAACGGTTCCGTGGAGGATTTCGGCCAATTGTTTTGCTGTTAATTCCATCAGTTAGGGTAAAACTAGATCAGAAGCGCCAGCCCATGGTCAGGGAGACGTTCCAGAGGTCATACTTGTCGTACATGCGCGGAGAGTCGCAGCCTTCAATATAATCGTAATACGGCGCGAAAGTCGAGGCGGGGTGACGGGTCATCCGGACGGCGGCATCCATGAAGAAGGAGCCGGGCGAGGAATAGCCGAAACCTGCGGACCAGGAATACGTCTTGTCGTTGTAGTAGTGCGGCGTCACGAGATTCTTGATGTGCGGGGCGTAGAAGTCATCGTAGTCGGCGGCATAGCCGTCAGCCGTGACGTCGGAGCCGTCGGAAGTCGTCCAAAAGCGCTCCGGAGAAGTGGTGCAGTTGAAACCGCCGCGGAGGAACCATTCGGGAGTGACACGCCACTCAGCGCCGATACGGACGGAGTGGGACACGCCCGCAAAATGCTTGTTGGTGCTGTTTTCCTTGGCGAAACGCGCGTTGTCGTCAAGACGGCCGCCGTGCAGCTCGCGGAAGCGCATCACGCTGTAGTCCGTGAGTTCATAGTCGATGCTGATGAAGCCGGACTTGTCGAACGTGGCGGCGGCACCGAAGGACGCCACATACGGCGAACGGAGCTCGTAGGCATACTCGCCGCGCGGCGAAGTGGCCTGGTCGTTGTACCGGGAGTCGGTGAAGGTCGTCTGGGTGAAATACTGCCAGGTCTCCGTGACGGTGTAGAGCGTCGGGGTCTGGAAGGAAGCGCCGAGGCGGAGCCCCTTGTCCGGACGGAGGATGATGCCAACCTTGCCATAGACGCCGCCGATGTCGGACGTATATTGATAATTGTATGTGCCGCGGGAGAAGCAGGTCTCACCGCCGTCGGCGTAGGTCAGCACGAAGCGCGAAGGGTCGACCGCCGCCTCGGAGAAGGACTCGGAATAGCGGTAGCGCGCCATCGGCATGCCGATGTTGAAGCCCAGATAGAACTTGTCGGAGAAATTGAAGCCGACGTTCATGATCAGGTCGTTCTTGCTGCCGCGCTTGCTGCGGACGGAAGACTGCGCCAGGGGCCCGAGGAGCTGGATCCGGTCGCCGAACTCCGAGGGAACGAGGGTCTCGGTGACGCCGTAATACTCGCCGTCATTGCCGAGCGTCCCGAACATGCCGCCCTGATAGCCGGTCAGGATATCCCAGGGGAGGTCGGTCTCCATGAAGGAGGAGCTGGCCGCGAGGTCCGCCTCCGGGATGCCGGTGGCGGAAGCGGCGAACTCGCCCATGATCGAGGTCATGTCGTTGGTCGCGAAACCCTCCGTGTAGAAATTGTAATTGTTGGTCTGGTTGTTCAAGATGGCGAAAGTCATGGACTTGAGGCCGCTGCGCCGGCCCATGTCGACGTTGAAGG
>LUZH01000321.1 GCA_001602885.1 Bacteroidales bacterium Bact_16
GCCGCGTAGGTCGGCGGGGTCAGCGGGTCCAGCTGCAGGGCGGAGAGGATGGCGGAGCCATAGTCGCTGCCCTCGGACACGCTGCGGGCCGTGTAGTATTCGACCTGGTTGTTGGTCTGGATCTCCAGCCAGGGCTTGAATTTCCAGGCGCCGTTGACCATGAAGGTCAGGCGCTGGTAGACGTCGGCGTCGCCGACGAACATACCGTCGTTGTCGAGGTAGGTGCCGGACAGGTAGAGGTTGCCGCGGTCGTTGCCGGCGGAGAAGGAGAGGTTGTGGTGCTGCATCAGCGAGCTCTCATAGGAGTAGTCCAGCCAGTCGGTGTTGGTCTTGAAGTCCCAGTTGCCGTAGAAGTCCTGGATGTTGTAGCGCCCGTTCTCGATGAAGTACTGCATGTACTGCTCGGCGTTCATCACCTTCGGGATGCGGTTCAGGCTCTGCGAAGTGAGCTGGTAGCTGTAGGAGATGCGGCCGTCGCCCTGGCCGCGGCGCGTCGTGATCATGATCACGCCGTTGCCGGCCTCGGCGCCGTAGATGGCCGCGGAAGCGCCGTCCTTGAGGACTTCCATCGACTCGATGTCGTTGGGGTCGATGCCGGAGATGGAGTTGGTCCGGCGGCCGTCCACGACGTAGAGCGGATAGGAAGAGCCGTTGGAGGAGACGCCGCGGACCTGGATGGAGGGAGACGCACCCGGGCGGGCGGAGGAGGTGACGACCTGCACGCCGGCGGTCTTGCCCTGCAGGGCGGACTCCGGCGAGGTGATCGTACGGTTCTCGATGTCCTCGCTCTTCACCTGGGAGATGGATCCCGTGAGGTCGGATTTCTTCTGGACGCCATAGCCCACGACCACGGTCTCTTCGAGCATTTCCGTGTCGGTGGCCAGCCTGACGTTGAGCGTGCGCGTTTCGTTCACGACGATTTCCTGGGTGGTGAAGCCCACGGAGGAGAATACGAGCGTCGCGCCCGCAGGCACGGAGATGGAGTAGTTGCCGTCGAGGTCCGTCACGACGCCGTTGGTGGTGCCTTTCTCGAAGACACCCGCACCGATTAGCGGTTCGTTCTGGTCATCGACGACCGATCCCGAGACCGTCACCCGCGACTGGGCCGCGAGCGAGATACCCATCAGGAGGGACAGCCCGAAGGCTGCCAGTCTTTTCAATGAAGAATTACTCATTTTGTTGGATTATTGGTTAATAGATAGAATAGCGTCGTGGTTGAGAAGCATCGTGGCCGGGCGGGCCGCCGTCCAGGGCTCCCACGCGGGGATGCCCTCCGCGGCGGGGACGCCCGTGCGGGCGAAACTGGTCCAGAGCCGGCTGATGCGGTGTCCGAGCTGGACGGCGTCCGCGCCGCCGCCCGTGAAGGTGCGGTGCAGCGCCACGTTGTCGAACACGAAGGGGATTTCCATACAGTGCGTGCTGCCGAAGGCGCCGTCCAGCACCGGGGATTCCCAGGTGAACTGGTAGAGGTAGACCGGAGCGCAGCCGGCGGCGGCGCGGCCGGCGACCTGCGCGAGCGCGAGCGGCTTGAAGATGGGATCTTCGCGGTCGCGCGTGAATTCGTGGTAGGTCGTGCCGATGATGACGGGGATGTCGCGCGAAAGGGCCAGCGCGGCCGGGGAGCCGGGGTGGTCGGGCAGGATCTCGCCGTCCACCACGGGGCGCGTGCCGAAGAGGAGCTGGTTCAGGATGTTCTCGGGCAGTTCGCCGCTGCGCTCCGCCTCTGCGCGGACTTCCGCGATGGCGGCCTCATACGCCGCCAGCAGCGTGGCGTACGGGACTTTCTCGATCGCGGAGATGTCCGAAGGGCGGAGGCCCAGATGGCGGACGGTCGCGGCGCCGATGCGGCGCGACCATTTCTGCGGCAGCGCCTCCAGGATGGAGCCGCTCTGCACGATGGCCTTACCGAAAAGGCCCTGCGCGGAAGGCATCGCCAGCAGGGTGCTGACCTTGCCGCCACCGCCGGACTGGCCGAAAATGGTGACGTTGGACGGGTCGCCCCCGAATCCTTCGATGTTGTCCCGCACCCACTGCAGGGCCTTGACGATATCGGTCATGCCCACGTTGCCGGATTCCGCATATCGGGCGCCGAAGGCCGACAGGTCGAGGAATCCGAGGACGTTGAGCCGGTGGTTCAGGGTCACGACGACCACCCCGTGGTCACGGGCCAGGTTCGCGCCGTCGTAGGAGATCAGTTCCTGGCCGGAGCCGGCCCGGAAGCCGCCTCCGTGCAGCCAGACCATCACCGGGCGCTTGCCGCCGTCGTTGATGCCGGCCGTCCACACGTTCACGCGCAGGCAGTCCTCGTCCGGAAAACCGTCGTCCCAGTGCATCGCGAAGGCCTGGTTGTCGTCATACCAGCCCGCCCGGGGACCCTGCGGGCAGGTCGGTCCGTACGCACGGCTTGCACGGACGCCCTCCCAGGGTGCAGGGTCGGTCGCGGGCTGGAAACGGTCAGCCCTGGCATAGGGAATTCCCTTATAAATATAGACGCCGTCTTCGATGTAGCCGGCCACGGCGCCGGACCGGGTCTGGACCGTGGCGGCCCGGGCCGAGGTCTCCAGCGCGTGGAGGGAAGACAGATTCGCCGGGGCGTCGCCGTTGCCGCAGGAGAGCAGCAACAGGCAGGCCGAGGCGGAGAGGAGAAGATAGTTAACGTGTTTCATGATGCGGTCCCTTTTTTAACCTGTTGCAAATTTATCGGGTCGCACGCTCTTTCTTTTTCTGCCTTTTTCAAATCCTTTCACGAGCGTGCGGGGCCACATTTCCCTTTGTTCAATTTTGTTCATTTGTGTTCATTTTCAACGTGAATTGATAAAAAATTCCTAATATAGAGGTGTGAAAAAAGCACATTTGATACTGTTCCCGCTGCTGATGCTGGCCTGCACCGGCCCGCGCCCCGTGCCCGCGACCCTGTCGGGCGCCGAGAGCGTGGCCGTCGCCGACCGGCTCTCCAACCAGCGCGTGAACGCCTTTGCGGAAGACGCCGACGGCCACATCTGGATCGGGACCTTCCGCGGCCTCGACAAGTATACCATCCACGACTACCACCAGTATTTCTGCACGGACGACACCCTCGGCCTGCCGGACAACCAGATCACGGCCCTGCGGCGGAGCGCCGACGGCCGGCTCTGGGTCGGCACGGCGGGCGGCGCCGCCCTGCGCACCGACGACGGCGGATTCCTGCGCATCCCGATCGAGGGCGACAGCCAGAACGTCAACGAGATCATCGAGACGCGCGACGGGCAGATCCTCTTCAACTGCTCCGCCCAGCTCTTCCGCTACGACGCGGAGCGCGGGCGCATCGTCCCGGCCGTCCGCGACTACGGCGGCTACAACACCCTGGTCGGCGCGGACGGGCGGATCTGGACCGCGACGATGGCGGAGCTGCGCTGCTTCGAGCCGGCCGGCTTCTCCCCTGCCGGTTCCTGGCCCACCCGCCATCCGGTCTACCATTCCGCGATGGCCGCCACGGGCGAAATCTGGCTGTCCGGCATGGGCCAGCTGAGCATCTTCGACCCGCGTACGGAAAAATGGAGCGCGCTCCCGCGCGCGATCCTGCAGGAGCCGCGCCTCACCCGCGGCGACATCGACATCCTCTTCGCCTGCGGGCAGGACATGCTCCTGCACACCATCAAGGACGGGATGTTCTGCTACAGCCAGGCCACCGGGCAGCTGCTGCACCAGTCCGATCCGGAATTCCCCTACGACATCCCCGACTTCGAGATCCGCACCCTTTTCCGCGACAGCCGCGGCAACCTCTGGTTCGGCTCCACCGACCAGGGCTACAGCATCTCCTACGCCGCCAAGAACGGCTTCAGCAGCCTCCCCTACCTGACGGACCGCTTCGCGCACAAGTCCGTCACATCGGTCTGCACCGACCGCGAGGGGCACCTTTGGATCGCCACCCTCAACGACGGGCTGTTCGTCTACGACCTGCAGACGCGAGACCTGCGCCGGATGGACCTCAACCGCTTCGTTCCCGACAATTCTGTCGGCTACATCCGCTGCTCGAGCATCTTCTGCGACGCGCAGGGCGAGCTCTGGATCGCGATGACCGAGAAATACACCCTGCTGCACTGCCGCTACGACGGCCGCGACCTGCAGCTGCTCGACCGGATGAACCTCGCCAACCCGATGACCGTCTCGCAGGACGACCTGGGCCGCATCTGGATCTCCGGCTTCTCCAGCGAGCTGACCCGCTACGACAAGGCGACGCGCCGGCTGGCGCAGTTCCACCTTCCCTCCGACGCGTGGACCTTCGTCTCCGCCCTCCTGCCGGTCGCGCCCGGCCGGATGCTGGCCGCCTCCTTCGGCAATCCGATGTGCGAGATCTACACCAACACCGGAGAGACGCGCTTCCTGGACGCGCCGGACGAGGAATGGCGGCACAACATCCGCCGCGCCGTCGTCAGCCCGACCTGCCTGTTCAAGGACAGCGCCGGCGACATCTGGCTCGGCACCGTGGGCAACGGCCTGTTCCGCCGCGAGCGGAGCACGCAGCTGACCCGGCCGGTGGAGGGCGCTTCCTGCCCGGACATCTGCTCCATCGAAGAAGACCGCCAGGGCAACATCTGGATCAGCACAATGAACGGCCTGACGCGCTTCGACCGCACGGTGGGCACGCTCACGCATTATTTCGAAAGCGACGGCCTCGGCGGCAACCAGTTCTACGACCGCTCCTCCTGCATCCTGCCGGACGGCACGCTCGTGTTCGGCGGCACGCACGGCCTCACCTGCTTCAATCCGCTGGACCTCGGCCGCAAGAGCACCTCGCCGGTGGTCTTCGAGGACCTCAGGATCCACAACAGCCTCGTGCAGCCCGGCCCGGACGCCCCGGTCGACCGCGAGCTGGCACGCCTGCCGGACGTGACGATCCGCCACGACCAGAACGGCTTCAGCATCTCCTACGCCGCCCTGGACTACGCGCCCCACGCGAGCGTCCGCTATCAGTATAAGATGGAAGGCTTCGACGCCTACTGGATCGAGGCCGGCACGGCCAACGAGGCCTACTACGCCAACCTCCCGGCCGGGCGCTACCGCTTCCGCGTGCGGACGGCCGACGCCGCCGACGAGGGGCAGGCGCTCAACATCCGCATCCTCCCGCCGTGGTACCGGACCTGGTGGGCGGTCCTGCTCTACTGCCTCGCCGCGCTCGGTTTCGGCTTCTTCATCTGGCACGTCTACAGGCGGATGCGCCGCGTGCGCAAGGAAGCGGCGCGCCACATCCGCGAGGTGCGCCGCGAGCAGGAGCGCGCCGAGCAGGAGAAGGAGGCCGAACAGCGCCTCAACCGCGTGCAGATGAACTATTTCGCCAATGTGGCGCACGAATTCCGCACCCCGCTCACGATGATCGCGGGGCCCGTCGAGCAGCTCGCCGCCTCGCCCGGCATCCAGGGACAGGACCGCCAGCTGGTCGGCATCGTGCAGCGCAACGCCGCCTGGATGCTGTCGCTGGTGGGCCAGCTGCTGGACTTCAACCGCATCGGCGACAAGAAGCTCCAGCTCAAGGTGGCCGAAGGCGACATCGTGGCCACGCTCGCCGAGAGCGCTGAGCTGTTCCGCTTCAACGCCGGCTCCAAGGGCATCGAATTCAATACCTATGGCCTGGAAGACCCGTTCAAGATGTGGCGCGACGCCGACAAGGTGGCCAAGATCACGATGAACCTGCTCTCCAACGCCATGAAATACACGGCGCCGGGCGGCAAGGTGGCGCTCTCCTTCGACGTCCTGCCGCGCGAGGAAGTCGCGCGCGACTTTCCGCTCACGGACGCCGACACCGACACGCAATACGCCCAGATCCGCGTCTCCGACACGGGCCGCGGCATCCCGGAGGACCAGCTGGAGAAGATCTTCGAACGCTTCCACCAGGCCGGCCGGGGCGACGCCGCCGGCACGGGCATCGGCCTCTATTATTCCCGCGCGCTCGCGGAGCTGCACCACGGCTACATCCACGCCCGCAACCGCGACGGCGGCGGTGCCGAGTTCACGCTGGTCCTGCCGGTCAGCGCCGCGTCCTATTCCGCCGACGAGCGCAGCACGGAAGACCAGCAGCGGCCGGCCATTCCCGTCCCGGTCGCCGACGCCGGCGTGCCGGCCGGCGAGGAGTCGGCCGACAAGCGCTGCGTCGTGGTCGTGGACGACGACATCGACGTGGCCAACTACGTCAAGGTGCTCCTCGCGCCCTACTACCGCGTGATCGTCCATTTCGACGCGGATTCCGCGCTCAAGGCCCTGGAGGAAGAATCCCCGGACCTCGTGATCAGCGACGTGGTGATGCCCGGCCGCAGCGGCTACGAGCTCTGCGAGGCCATCAAGGGCAACCTCCAGCTGAGCCACATCCCCGTGATCCTGGTCACGGCCAAGGTGGCCGTCGAAAGCCAGGTGCAGGGCCTGGACAAGGGCGCCGACGCCTATGTGACCAAGCCCTTCAACCCGTCCTACCTGCTCGCGCTGGTGAAGTCCCTGCTGGAGAACCGCGACAAGCTCCGCCGGCGTCTCGGCTCGGTCACGAGCACCGAGGACATCGAGCCGGAGGCCCTCTCCCCGCGCGACAGCGCCTTCATGAAGGAACTCTACGCGCTGATGGACAAGGAACTGGCCAACCAGGAGCTGGACATCACCCGCATCACGGAGATGATGCACATCTCGCGCACCAAGTTCTACTACAAGGTCAAGGGCCTGACGGGCGAGAATCCCGGCGTCTTCTTCAAGCGCTACAAGCTCAACCGCGCCGCCGACCTGCTCAAGGAAGGCAAGCACAACATGTCCGAGATCGCGTGGATGACCGGGTTCAACACCCTCTCCCACTTCTCCACGTCCTTCAAGAAGCAGTTCGGCGTGCCGCCTTCAGACTACATAGGATAACGATACACAACTAATCAATACAATAATGAAAAAATCCATCTTGTTACTCGCTGCCGCCGGTTGCGCCCTGAGCGCCGCCGCCCAGCCCAAACTGACGAAAGACAACATCGACGAGGTGCTTGCCGCCATGACGCTTCAGGAGAAGGCCACGCTGCTGGTCGGCTCCGGCTGGGGCAGCATGGCCGCCGGCTCGATGACGGCCTCCAGCGAGGTGCTCGTGTCCGGCGCCGCCGGCACCACCCGCGCCATCCCGCGCCTCGGCATCCCGCAGACCGTCCTCGCCGACGGCCCTGCCGGCATCCGCATCAACCCGACCCGTCCCGGCACCAGCCAGACTTTCTATGCCACCGGTTTCCCCGTGGGCACGGTGCTCGCCTCCACTTTCAATACCCCGCTCGTCGAGGAGCTCACCACCGCGATGGGTGAGGAGGTCCTCGAATACGGCGCCGACGTGTTGCTCGCCCCGGGCCAGAACCTCCACCGCAACCCGCTCTGCGGCCGCAACTTCGAGTATTTCTCCGAGGATCCGCTCCTGTCCGGCAAGACCGCTGCCGCCTACGTGCGCGGCGTCCAGTCCAACGGCGT
>LUZH01000322.1 GCA_001602885.1 Bacteroidales bacterium Bact_16
TCTGTTCGAGAATGTCCATACTAGCTGTTGACGGCAAGGAATCGTTTGAAAGCGGAGAGGGCCTTGCCGCTGTCCAGCGACTCGCGGCAGATGGCGATGGAATCCTCGACGGAGAGATTGCGGTCGAGAACCGAGAGGCCGCAGGCGGCGTTGGCCAGGATCACGCTCTTCTGCGCTTCCGTGGCCGTGCCTTCCAGGACGGCGTCGAAGATGCGGACGGCGTCCTCGGCCGTCTTGCCGCCATAGATGTCTTTCGGCTCCACGTAGTT
This sequence comes from Bacteroidales bacterium Bact_16, assembly GCA_001602885.1. The sequence continues at coordinate 270 of LUZH01000322.1, forward strand.
GAGGCCCATGTCCTTGGGCGTGAACACCTTCTCGAAGCTCGGGGTCACGAGCTTGAAGCCGGAGGTCAGCGAGATCTCGTCGTAGCCGTCGTAGCTCGTGACCACGCCGTAGTTGTCGCCGATCTTCTGGTGTGCGCGGACGTAGAGGCGCTGCTGCGCCTGCGTGGCCGTGCCGTGCAGCGAGTTCTTGGGCTGGCAGGGGTTCACCAGCGGGCCGAGCAGGTTGAAGCAGGTCGGCACGCCGAGCGCGCGGCGCACAGGCCCGACGAACTTCATGCCGTAGGCGAAGAGCGGGGCGTGGAAGTAGCAGATGCCCGCCAGGTCGAGCGAACGGCGCAGGACGTCCGGGTCGGCGCTGAACTTGGCGCCGTGGAGCTCCAGGACCGTGCTGGCGCCGCTCACGGAGGTGCTGGCGCCGTTGCCGTGCTTGGTCACCTTGTAGCCCGCGCCGGCGATGACGAACGCCGAGCAGGTGGAGATGTTGAAGGTGTTCTTGCCGTCGCCGCCGGTGCCCACGATGTCGAGGGTGTTGTAGTCGTCCAGGTCGATGTGCTTGCCGGTCTCCAGCAGGCCGTCGCGGAAGCCGAGGAGCTCGTCCACGGTCACGCCGCGGGTCTGGATGGCCATCAGCAGGGCTGCGATCTGGCTGTCGTTGAAGGATTCGTGGGTGATGCCCAGCAGGATGTCGTGGGCTTGCTCGCGGGAGAGGCTCTCGCCTTCGATGAGCTGGTTCAGATACGCTTTCATATCGTTTTTTGTTTTTAATGATTCAACCAATTGGCGATGATTTTCGCGCCGTCGGGCGTGAGGACGCTCTCGGGATGGAACTGCAGGCCGCGGATGTCCAGCTCGCGGTGGCGCAGGGCCATGACCTGCCCTTCCGGGCTCACGGCCGTGCACTCCAGCGCTGCCGGCAGCGTGGCGGCGTCGACCACCAAGGAGTGGTAGCGCCCCACGGGGAATTCGTCCGGCAGGCCCGCGAAGAGGTAGTCGTCGGCGGTCCGGCGGCAGGGCGTCTGCACGCCGTGGAAGACGCTCGACAGGTTGACGAGCGTGCCGCCGAAGGCCTCGCCGATGCCCTGCTCGCCCAGGCAGATGCCCAGGATGGGCTTGCGGCCGGCGTAGCGGCGGATGACTTCCGGCATCAGGCCGGCCTCGGACGGGATGCCGGGGCCCGGCGAGAGGAGGATCTTGTCGTAGGCTTCGAGCTCCTCGAGCGCGAAGCGGTCGTTGCGCAGCACGGTGACCTCGCCGCCCAGTTCCCTGACCAGGTGGGCGAGGTTGTAGGTGAAGGAATCGTAATTGTCTATGATGACGATGCGCATAATCTTCTAGAGTTGGGAGGCGAGTTCGATGGCTGTACGCAACGCGCCCAGTTTGTTGTTGACTTCCTGGAGTTCGTATTCTGGCTTGCTGTCGGCGACGATGCCGCCGCCGGCCTGGAACCACAGTTCCCCGCCGCGGCTGACGAACGAGCGGATGGTGATGGCCTGGTTGAGCGATCCGTCGAAGCCGATGCTTCCCACGCAGCCGCCGTAGGCGCCGCGGTTGTGCGGCTCGAGCTCCGAGATGATCTGCATCGCGCGCACCTTGGGCGCGCCGGAGAGCGTCCCGGCCGGGAAGGTGTCGATGAACGCCTTGACGGGGTCGACGCCGGCCTCGAGCGTGCCGCCCACGCGGCTGACGAGGTGGATGACGTGGGAGTAGTACTGGAGCTCCTTG